>NZ_JBPQTL010000001.1:0-204308 GCF_051386295.1 Micromonospora sp. URMC 105
GTACTCGATGATCGACGACCTGCCGCACGCGATGGCCAGCTGGCAGCAGGCGGTCGAGACCTTCCGCGGCGTCCGGGGCCTCACCTCAGTACCGGTAGGCGCGGATGACGGTCTGCTTGACCGTGTTGCCGCTGGTGTCCGTCGCGGCGGCCCGCAGCGAGACGAAGCCGGTGCCGGCCGGGTTGCGCACCCAGGCGACCGCCTTCTCGCCGTTGCGCCGCACGGTCAGCGGCCGCCAGGTCTTGCCGTCGTCGAAGGACGCCTCGACGGTCAGGGTCTTGGTCTGACCCGGCGCCGCCCCGACCTGACGGTCGAGCGAGACCGGGATCGGGAACATCCGGCCGGCCGGCGCCCGCTTGTCGATGTCGAGCTCCGGGGTGTACCGGACCGCCGTCATCGGCAGCTTCACCAGACCGCCGTCGGCCACCTGCGCGGACTTGAAGGTCCACTCCGCGTCGACCAGGGTGGACAGGGTGAACTCCGGGTCGCTGTGGAAGGTCGCGGCCAGCCGGTAGTCGGCCTCCTCCGCAGGCACCTCCCACACCCAGGGCGTCTGGTTCGCGTCGCCGATCTTGACCCCGTTGCGGTAGAGGTTCACCTGCACGTTGCCGTTGCGGACGTGCCGGAAGCCCATGTGCCCGGCGCCGTCGCCGTGCAGCGGCCCCGGCCCGCCGATCAGGTTGCCGAAGTAACGGGTGGCGAACTGCTGGCCGAAGTTCGGCTCCGGGAAGACCGGCCCGGCAACGCCGTTGGCCCACTTCACGTGGTACGTACGCCCCGGCTGGAAGCTGGTCCACGCCGACTCGTAGTACGTGTACCTGCGCTGGTACGAAGTCGACTGCCAGACCGCCTGCTTGTCCTGGTTGTAGTACTCGGTGATGGTGGCCGGCGCGTCGTAGCTGAAGCTCGGCTGGACTTGGCGCTCGAGGCGGTAGACCGGCGAGTTGCCGGGCGCGTGCGCGACCGCGGTCCGCTCGACCGGCACGCCGGCCACGTCCGCGCCGACCTGGGAGCGGACCGTGGCGAAGTCGCCCGCGCGCAGCTTGCGGGTCAACCCGGTCATCATCTTCTTCGGCTCGTAGAGGTAGACCCGGTAGGCGTACGGGCTGTTGTGCAGCCTGCCGTCCTCGGCAAACTGGCCCCACAGGCTGTGGACGTAGGAGACGAAGCCGGGCGTCTCGCCGGCCCCGATCTGCGCGGTCCGCAGGCGGTCGAGGGGGACGCCCATCATCACGCCGTACGGGTCGTTGCTGCCCCAGATCTGCGGCTGCTCGGTCCGGATCGTCCAGCCGAACTCCTGGTGGACCGCCTCGGCCTTGGCATTGGGCACCGCCACCGCGATCGGCTTCGCCAGGCGGGCGTCCATGGTGAGCGCCTGGTCCTTGCTCAGGTCCAGGCTCGGGCGCACCAGCGTGGTGATCAGGCCGTCGGCGCTCACCAGGTAGGTCTGGACCAGGTAGCGGCCCGCGCGGACCCGGTACTCGGTGCCACCGAACACCATGATGGTCTGCCGGTTCAGGTCGGTCAGGACGGTCACCCAGGTCTGCTCGGGCGTGGGCGCCCCGCCGTCCGGCCCGACCAGCTTCAGGGTCAGGTCGTGACGGGCGACGTCGAGCGCGACCGGGGTCTGCACCTGCTCGCCACCGCCGGTGGCGGTCACCTCACCGCCGAAGTAGCGGTCGGGCAGGTCGGCACCGGCCTGCACCGCGACGGTCACGGTGGCGGTGCCGCCGGCCGGGACCGTTACCGAGGAGGCGCTGAGGCTGAACAGGCCGGCCGGCGCCGGGTTGCCCTCGATGTCCTTGGCGTCGAGGGAGACCGCCAGGGTGAGGGGGGAGGAGCCGCTGTTCGCGTACGTGACGGTGCGCTGCTGCGCAGCACCGGTCCGCTCGAAGGCGACGCTGACCGGGCTCGCCGTGACGTTCTGCCGGATCGCCCGGGCGACGTCGAGGAAGCCCGCGCCCTGCTCGTAGACACCGATGGCGTCGTTCGGCTGCGCGGCCGCCATCAGCGTGGACTTGATCCGCTCAGGCGTCCAGTCCGGGTGCTGCTGGGCCAGGATCGCCGCCGCGCCGGCCACGTGCGGAGCCGCCATCGAGGTGCCGTTCAGGCTGGTGTACTGCCCGCTCTCGTCCTCCGGCGACAGGTCGGAGGTCGAGCTGCGGGCGGCGACGATGCCGACGCCGGGCGCGCTGATGTCCGGCTTGATGCCGGCGTCGCCCGTGCGCGGACCCCGGCTGGAGAACTCGGCCAGTTCGCCCGCCTTGTTCACGGCGCCCACGGTCAGCGCCTCGTCCATGCCACCGGGCGAGCTCACCGTGGACTCGCCGGCGTCGCCGGGCTGGCCGCTGTTGCCCGCGGAGACGACGAAGAGCACGCCGTAGCGGTGGGTGAGGTCGACCAGGGCCGCCTCGATGGGGTCGATCTCGGGGCCGTCGTAACCGCCGAGGCTCATGTTGGCGATCTTGACGCCCTGCTCCGCCGCCCAGGTCATGCCGGCCAGGATCGCCGACTCGGGGCAGCCGTCCAAGAAGCAGACCTTGGCGCTGTAGAGGGACGCGCCGGGTGCCACGCCCTTGTGCCGGCCCTGCGACGCGGCCGCGCTGCCGGCGATGGTGGAGGCGACGTGGGTGCCGTGACCGACCCGGTCGACGCCGTCCGCCTCCGCGGTGAAGTCCGCCGCGGCGGCGACCTGGCCGGCCAGGTCGGGGTGGGTCTGGTCGACGCCGGTGTCGATCACACCGACCTTCACCCCCGCGCCCGTCCAGCCGGCCTGCCAGGCCTGCGGCGCGCCGGTCTGCGGGACACTGACGTCGAGGGTGGGCTTGCGCAGCCCGTCCAGCCAGATCTTGTCGAACCCGGCCCGCAGCCGCCGCTCGGTGCCGCTGCCGGACGTGACGGTGTTCCAGAAGGACACCGCGTCCTTGCGGCTCTCGGCGACCGCGCTCGCCCCGGAGAGCTTCCGGGTGGTCCGGGCGCCGGCCACGCCCGCGGGGGCGGCGCTGCCGTGCTGGACGATGAGCGGCAGGGTGGACCGGGTGTCGTCGTAGCCGAACTCGACCAGCTTCGAGATGTCGAAGAGCCGGGCGTCGAGCTTGCCCCGGTTGAGCAGGCCGACGGCGTCGGCGGGGATGACCCGCACGTCCTTGCCGGCGCTGTGGGTGAGGAACGGGATCCCCTCCCGTCCCTTGCCCGGCACGACGTCGACCGCCGTCTGGCCGTTCACGGTGCTGACGTGGACGGTGTCGCCGGTGAGCAGAGTGACCGTCCGGGGCTTGGCCGCGACCGGGGGTGTGGCCGCGACCTGGGGTGTGGCTGCCGGCTGCGCGGCCCGGGGCTGCGCCGACGCCGGCACACCGCCCGGCGCCGCCGCCGAGACGCCCAGCACCAGCAGTGCCAGCGCCGATATCTTGCGAACTGAACGCATCATTCTCCCTGGATGAACGCGAGAGGTATCCGAGTGCTCCCGACGTGACCGGCCGGTGAAAGTTCACTCGATGTGACCTGTGTCACTCGCAACATCGGGCGGCGTCAGGCGCTGCCGGGCGTTCGAACGCGGCCGGTCAGGGACGGCGGCGGGCGTTGAGCCGGGCGGCCTGGCGCGTCAGGTGGTCGCGCTCGGCGAGGTTGGGGGCCTTTCGGGCCGCCTCCGCGTACAGCCGGGCCGCCGTGGCCAGGTCGCCGTCGCGTTCGTGCAGGTACGCCGCCACCGCCACGTGGCGGGGCAGTGAGTCGTCCAGCGCCGCGAGCGCCGCCAGCCCGGCGCGCGGTCCGTCGGCCTCACCGACGGCGACCGCGCGGTTGAGCCGGACGATCGGGCTGTCGGTCAGGCGGGTGAGTTCGTCGTACCACTCGACGATCTGCACCCAGTCGGTCTCCTCGGCGGCGGGCGCGTCGGCGTGCAGCGCCGCGATGGCGGCCTGGGCCTGGAACTCGCCGAGCCGGTCGCGGGCCAGGGCCGCCTGCAGGATCTCGACGCCCTCGGCGATCGACGTAGTGTCCCATCGGCGGCGGTCCTGCGCGGCGAGCGGCACCAGGCTGCCGTCGGGCGCGGTCCGGGTGGCGCGGCGGGCGTGGTGCAGCAACATGAGGGCGAGCAGCCCCGCCACCTCGGGGTGGTCGATCGCGGCCGCGAGCTGCCGGGTGAGCCGGATGGCCTCGGCGGCCAGGTCGACGTCGCCGGAGTAACCCTCGTTGAAGACCAGGTAGAGCACGCGCAGCACGGTGGCGACGTCGCCGGGCTGGTCGAAGCGCACGCCGGAGACGGTGCGCTTGGCCCGGCTGATGCGCTGCGCCATGGTCGCCTCGGGCACCAGGTACGCCTGGGCGATCTGGCGGGTGGTCAGTCCGCCGACGGCGCGCAGCGTGAGCGCGACCGCGGACGACGGCGTCAGTGACGGGTGGGCGCACAGGAAATAGAGCTGAAGCGTGTCGTCGACCGCGGGCACGGGCCCGGGCGCCGGCTCCTCGTCGACGAGGTCCTCGCGTCGGCGGCGGGCGGCGTCGGCCCGGGTCGCGTCGAGGAACCGGCGCCAGGCCACGGTGACCAGCCAGCCCTTCGCATCCCGCGGCGGGTCGGCCGGCCAGACGCGCAGCGCCTCGACCAGCGCGTCCTGCACGGCGTCCTCGGCCGCCGCGAAGTCGGCTCCGCGGCGGACGAGGACGCCGAGCACGCTCGGCGAGAGGCTCCGGAGCAGGGCCTCGTCCATCACCTCACTCCGTGATGGTGGGCGGCGCGGTCAGGAAGGGGCGCACCTCGAGCCACTCGTGGATCGGCTTCCCGCCCGCCCCCGGGGCGGCCGACAGCTCCCCGGCCAGCTCCAGAACTCGCTCGTAGCTGTCCACGTCGATCACCATCCAGCCGGCGATGAGGTCCTTGGTCTCGGCGAACGGGCCGTCGGTGACCGGCGGGCGCCCCGCACCGTCGTACCGGACCCAGGTCCCCTCCGGGGCGAGCGCCTGGCCGTCGACGAACTCGCCGGTCTGCTCCAGCCGGCCCGCGAAGTCGTGCATGTACTGCATGTGCGCCGAAATCTCCTCCGGCGTCCACTTGTCCATCGGCACGTCGTTGACCGGGGCCGGGGCGCCGCGGTAGTGCTTGAGCAACAGGTACTTGGCCATGTGCTTCTCCTCGGTGCTGGTGCGACCCATTCTGGTCACCTTCACCTCGGGGACGGAGCCGGCGGCCGGTTCTCGACATCGCCGTCCGTATCTTTCTGTCGCTGACCTGATTCCCACCCCCGCCACGTCGACCGCCCCTAGGCTGTGGGTCGGGGCGAGGCCGGCTCGACACCGGACGACCACCCGTCGAGGCGCTCGCCGCGGGGACCGATCACGTCGTCAGGTACGCCCCGGCGATCCCGCATCCGGTTGTCGCGTCCGCTGCCCGCCGAGGGCCTGAGACAGGAGTGCAACATGCGGGTGGCGGTCGCCGGCGCATCCGGCAACATCGGGTCCCACACGGTGGCGGCTCTGCGACGCCACGGGCACGACCCGGTACCGATCAGCCGGTCGGACGGCGTCGACCTGCTGACCGGTCAGGGACTGGACAAGGCCCTCAGCGGCGTCGACGCCGTCGTCGACGCGACCAGTGCGCCACCCGCCGACCGCGAGGCCACGGCGACGTACTTCGCCACCACCACCCAGAACCTGCTGAAAGCGGAGCAGCAGGCGGGGGTGCGACACCACGTGTTGCTCTCGATCGTCGAGGTGCACCGCATCGCGGGAACCGCTCACTATTCCGGCAAGCGCGAGCAGGAGCGCCTGGTGTCCACCGGGCCGGTGCCGTGGACCATCGTGCCCGCCACCCAGTTCTTCGACTTCGCCGCGACGGTGGCCACCTGGACCGAGCGCGACGGCACCGCCTACCTCGCGCCACTGCTCATCCAGCCGATCGCGCCGGCTGACGTCGGCGAATTCCTGACGGAGGCCGCAGTCGGTCCACCGCAGGGACGCCATCCCGGCGTGGCCGGCCCCGATCGTCACGACCTCGTGGACATGGCGCGCCGCACTCACCAGGCGATGGGACGGACCATGAAGATCGTCCCCAGCTGGGAAGCGATCCTCGGCGCGGACATGGCGGGCAACGTGCTCCTGCCGGGACCGGATGCCCGGATCGCACCGACGACCTTCGACGACTGGCTCGCGGAGCAGGAGGCGGAGCGAGTACGGCCGGGCTGAGGTGACAGACGGGGTGGCAGGTCATGCGCGCTGCGGTGCTTCGACCGAGTACGCCGCCGTGGACGCCCGCCTGCTGGCGCGCAAGCCGCGGATGCTGTCGATGCGCGAGGCCGCCGCGCTGCCGCTGGCCGTGATCACCTCCTGGGAGGGGCTGATCGACCGGGCCGGGATCCGCGCCGGACAGAAGGTACTGATCCACGGCGGTGCCGGTGGTGTCGGCCACGTCGGCGTCCAGCTCGCCCTGGCCCGTGGCGCCGAGGTGTACGCGACGGGCGGGCCGGCGAGCATGGGCGTGATCGAGAGCCTCGGCGCGGTGCCGATCGACTACACCTCGACCAGCGTCGAGGGGTACGTCGGCCGGTACACCGCCGGTGCAGGCTTCGACGTCATCGCCTGCCGATGCTGACCGGGCGCGGCCGGGTGGCGAGATCCTGCGCGAGGCCGCGACCCTGGCCGACGCCGGCGCGCTGCGGCCACGCCTGGACCCACGGCGATTCACGCTCGACACGGTCATGGACGCCCACGCGCTGGTGGCCGGTGCCACCAGTGACGGCAAGGTCGTCGTCGACCTCGACGGCTGAGCGAGGCCGTACCCGTCGGAGTGAATGCACTCCACCAGCGGTTTGCCCCTACGTGGGCGGGTACGGAGGGGCTGAGCGGACGAAGAATTCCGCTCACCTCCCAGCTGGAAGGGCAGCCGATGACGGCCTCCGCGGTCCCACCCGACGATCCGGCACGCACGCTCACCCATGTCCAGCCCGAGGATCAAGGCCTGGCGCACCTCTCCATCGCAGGCGGCACATACACGATCCTCGTCGGTGGAGGGCAGACCGCCGGACGGTACTGCTTGATCGACATGCGCGTGCCGCCGGGCGGTGGACCCCCGCCGCACCGCCACGACTTCGAGGAGATGTTCACGGTGCTCGACGGAGCGGTCGAGTTCACCTTCCGCGGGGAGAAGACCGTCGCCCGCGCGGGCGAGACGGTCAACATACCGGCCAACGCCCCGCACTTCTTCCGCAACGCCTTCGATCAGCCGGCTCGGCTGCTGTGCATGTGCACGCCCGCCGGTCAGGACGAGTACTTCCTGCGGGTGGGGGACCGGGTCGACGGGCCGACTGCACCGCCGCCGTCGCTCAGCGCGGACGAGCAGGAGGAACGCAAGCAGCGTGCGGCCCGGCTGGCCGCCCAGTACCGGACCGAGTTGATGACGCCGTGACGGCGCCGGCGACGCGCCACTGATCCTGCTCGCGCTCCACGACGACGCGGTCCTCGACGGTGCCGCTCAGCGGGTCCTCTTCGTCGCCCGCTTGCGGGGCGGCGTCAACAGGTCGGCTATCGCCGCGATCGCGGAGGGCACCAGGCGGTAGTACGCCCAGACGCCGCGCTTCTCGCGCTCGAGCAGGCCGGCGTCGGTGAGGATCCGAAGATGGTGACTGACCGTGGGCTGGGAGAGACCGAGCGGTGCGGTGAGGTCGGTGACGGACGCCTCGCCCTCCGGAGCGGACTGGATCAGGCTGAGCAGTCGCAATCGGGCCGGGTCGGCGAATGCCTTCAGCACTCCCGCGAGCCGCTCGGCATCGGCACGCTTGATCGGCTCGCCGGCGAGCGGCGAGATGGCAGGCATGGCAGTCTTCGCAGTTCCCACGCCTTGCATCGTTCCACCCACACCATCGACAGGCCGGTGGAATCGGGACCAGTACCCGATCGATCGCGGGCCGGGCCGCGAGAGAGCGGTTGGGTGAGTGCGGTTCACAACCGGTTCGCGGCGTGTTGATGAGGGTCGCTAGGATGCCACGCGATGGGACCTGTAGCGCAGAGGTAGTCGCGCCGCCCTCTCACGGCGGAGGATGCCGGTTCGAGTCCGGTCGGGTCCCATCCCGCCGGGTGGTCGGTAGCGCAGAGGTCGACGCGCCGCACTGCTAATGCGGAGGACGCCGGTTCGAATCCGGCCCGTCCACGTCCGGCGGGTGAAGGGTGGCAGACGGTGAACGGCGACGAGGTCGAGGCGGCGCTGCGAGTCCTCGGCGAGATCCGCGCGTTACCCGTCGACGACCCGGTCCGCCAACGGGTGCAGCGCGCGGTCGACGGGCTGCTCAAGGATGCCCAGCGGCAGCGGCGCGCCAACCGTCGCCGGCAGGCCGCTGCCGCCGACCGGGCTGTCGTCGCCGGTGCGGCCACTGCCGCTGCGGACCGGGCCGACGGGATGCCGGTCTCCGCACCTACCGGCGGGCCGACCGAGAAGGACGGTGCCGGCAGGACCCGGCGGGAGCGCCGGTGTTACACCTGCCGCGACCGGTTCCGTACGGTCGACGTCTTCTACCACGCGCTGTGCCCCGCCTGCGCCGAGCTGCATCGGCGGCACCGGGACGCCGGCACCGACCTGACCGGGCGGCGAGCGGTGGTGACCGGCGGCCGGGTCAAGATCGGCTTCCAGGTGGCGTTGAAGTTGCTGCGCGACGGTGCCGCCGTCACGGTGGTGACCCGCTTCCCGGCCGACGCCGCTCGCCGGTACGCGCAGGAGCCGGATTCGGCCGACTGGCTGCCGTCGCTGCGGGTCATCGGCGCGGACCTTCGGGACCCGCGCCAGGTGCTGGACCTGGCGGACCGGTTGGCCGAGGACGGGCGCCGGCTGGACATCCTGGTCAACAACGCGGCCCAGACGGTGCGGCGGCCGACGTGGGCGTACCAGCCGCTGGTGGCGGCGGAGCTGCTGGCTGCCCGTCCGGCAGCGGCCGTTGAATCGGTGGCCGGCTACCGGCCCGGTGCCGCGCCGCCCGAGTGGAGCGCCCGTCTCGCCGCCGTCGCCGACGCGCCCGGACGGGAGGTGGCGTCCATCGTCGACGCCACCGGCGCGCTGGTCGTCCCCGGCACCGTGAACTCCTGGACCGCCCGGCTCGGCGAGGTCGACCCGGTCGAGCTGCTGGAGGTGCAACTCGTCAACGTGGTGGCGCCGTTCCTGCTCATCGACCGGCTCCGCCCCGCGCTGACGGCACCCGGCCCCGGCAACCGGTACGTGGTGAACGTGACCGGCCGGGAGGGCTGGTTCGGCGGAGGTGGCGACGGACCCGACCGGCACCCGCACACCTCGGTCAGCAAGGCGGCGCTGAACATGCTGACGCGAGTCGGCGCGGCCGACCTGGCCCGGCACCACGTGTACATGTGCGGCGTCGACACCGGCTGGATCACGGACGAGAACCCGCCCGCGATCAAGGCACACCGGGCCGCCACCGGCTGGCGACCGCCGCTGGACGTGATCGACGCGGCGGCACGGATCTACCACCCGATCATCTGTGGCGAAGGTGGCGCGCCGGTGCACGGCGTGCTGCTCAAGAACTACGCCGTGGTCCCGTGGTAGGCACGCCGTCAGCGCGCTGCCCACTGTCCCGGCCTGGTTCGTGCTGGCACGTGCGGGGAGGCAGGGCAGCCGGCAGCTCTCGGACTGACGATACGGTCCTGGCGTGGGTCCCCGCCTTGGTCATCGACCGCTGATCTTCCTCGACGTGGATGGCGTGCTCATCCCGTTCGGTGCCCGGTGGACGAGGAGGGATCGCTCCTCCACGGAGGCGGACGCGGACGCATTCAGCGGCGTGGGCAATCCACTCCTGGATCGGCTCGACCCGGCTGACGGACGACGCCTGCTGGCGCTGGAGTGCCAGCTGGTCTGGGCAACGACCTGGATGGCGGAGGCGAACGAGATCATCTCGCCGAGGCTCGGCCTTCCGGCGCTTCCCGTCGTGGAGTGGCCCGAGTCCGACGAGGAGCCGGAGCGCGGTCTGCATTGGAAGACGGTGGTGCTCACCCGCTGGGCGGCAGGTCGTCCCTTCGTCTGGCTCGACGATGAGACCACCGATACTGACCGGCGCTGGGTGGCGGTGCACCACCCGCGGCCGGCCTTGCTGCACCCGGTCGACCCGGGCGAGGGGCTGACCGCCGCGACCTTCTCCGCCGTGCGCCGATGGCTGGGCCAGTGCAACGACAGCGCTTGAGACAAGACACTAGCCTTGCTCCGTGATCTTCCTCGACGGGGATGACGCCGGTCCTGAGGAGCCGTCGTCACGCCAGGGCTGGCAGTACGTGGCGAAGAACGGCGGCGTCTTCGCGGTGCTGGTGGCGATGACGGCCACCGGGATGCTGATGCTCGCGACCCTCTTGGTGTATTCGCGCGTCGTCGTCGGCTGGGCGCTCGCGTTGTGGTTCGCTCCGTAGCTTGAATCCCCGGCTACCGCACCCCTCGGCGGGGCCGAGTGGCTCTGATCCCGAGCCACTCGCCCCCGCAACTGCGCACAGGTGCAGTCGTCAGCTACCGAACCGACCGGAAGGCGGTGCGAAGCTCCTGGGTGAGAATCTGCGGCTGTTCCCAGGCGGCGAAGTGCCCGCCCTTCTCGACCTTGTTGTAGTGGATGAGGTTCGGATACGCCTGCTCCGCCCAGCTCCTCGGGGTCTCGTACATCTCGTCCGGGAAGACACTCACGGCGGCCGGGACGGAGACCCCCTTGGCGGCGAAGAAGGAGAGCTTGTTCTCCCAGTAGATGCGAGCCGCGGAAACGCCGGTGTTCGTCAACCAGAAGAGCGTGATGTTGTCGAGCACGTCGTCTCGCGTGAGGCCCACCGGCTTCCCGGCGAAGGCCTGACAGATCAGGTCCAGGCTGGCCGCGTCATGGTCGATCATGTAGGTCGCCAGGGCGATGGGCGAATCCGCGAAACCGGTCAGCGTCTCCGTACGCGACCCCATCATGAGGGCGTAGGCGGAGTGCTTCCAGAAGAAGTCCAACTGCTCGCACGTCCGCCTCTCCTCGTCCGAGAGGTTGGCCGGCAGTGAGTCGAGCGGATTGTTCGCGCCGCTGATGCCGGACTGGAGCAGCGCGTCGATGTCGGGCGGGATCGCACCCGGCATGTTGGTGTGGATGCCGCGCAGTTCCGGGGGCGCCTGCAGACCGATGATGTCCGTGATGAGCGCGCCCCAGTCGCCGCCCTGCGCGACGAAGTAGTCGTAGCCGAGGCGCCTCATCAGCTCGATCCACGCGGTGGCGACGTGCTCGGGGCCCCAGCCGGGCTTGCTCGGCTTGCCGGAGAAGCCGAAGCCGGGCATCGACGGGATCACCAGGTGGAAGGCGTCCGACCGGTCTCCGCCGTGCGCCGTCGGATCGGTGAGCGGACCGACGAGCTTCAGCTGCTCGATGACCGAGCCCGGCCACCCGTGCGTGATGATGAGCGGCAGCGCGTCCTCGTGTTTCGATCGCACGTGGATGAAGTGGATGTCGAGGCCGTCGATCTCGGTGATGAAGTTCGGCAGGGCGTTCAGCCGCGCCTCGACCTTGCGCCAGTCGTACTCCTTCTCCCAGTAGCGTGCGAGCGCCTGGCTCGTTTCGAGCGGCACGCCCTGCGACTGGTCGTCGACGGTCTGCTTCTCTGGCCAGCGCGTGACCGCGATACGCGCACGCAGCGCCTCGAGGTCAGCCTCCGGGATCTCCACCTTGAACGGTCGGATGTCCGTGCCGGCACGGGTCAGCGTCTTGACGGCCACGTGGGCCTCCCTTTCGATCGAGTTCCTCGGACACTCAGCGGAGGCTCGCTGCCCCGGCTGCGACTAGGCGGCGTTCTCTCCCCGGCGGGGGAGCTTCCAGTCCGGCCGGGGGAAGTGGCAGGTGTAACCGCCGGGATTGCGTTCGAGGTAGTCCTGGTGCTCCGGTTCGGCCTGCCAGAACGGGCCGGCCGGGCTGACCTCGGTGACCACCTTGCCGGGCCACAGGCCGGAGGCTTCGACGTCCGCGATCGTATCCTCGGCGACCTGCCGCTGCTGCTCGTCCGTGTAGAAGATGGCCGACCGGTAGCTGACCCCCACGTCGTTTCCCTGACGGTTCTTCGTGGTCGGGTCGTGGATCTGGAAGAAGAACTCGAGGAGATCCCGGTAGGACACCTGGTCGGGGTCGTAGGCGATCTCGATCGCCTCGGCGTGCGATCCATGGTTGTAGTACGTCGCGTTCGGCACGTCCCCGCCGGTGTATCCCACCCTGGTGGCAAGCACTCCCGGGCGCTTGCGGATGAGATCCTGCATCCCCCAGAAGCAGCCGCCGGCCAGGATCGCCTTCTCGGTCTTGTCGGTCATCGCTCCGCTCCCGTCAGGTACTCGGACATGGGTCGGAAGGTCAGGACGGGCGTCCCCTCGCTGACGAGGGTCAGCCGCTCGCCGAACCGGGACGCGTCGCCGCGGCGCCGACGATGCTCTTGTCGCCGTCGTTCTGCACGTAGCCGACCACCGAGGCGTTGCCCGGATCGAGGTCCGGCGGCACCGCGAGTTCCATCCGCCCCCGCCCCAGGTCCAGCTTCGCGGACGTGAAGGCGCGGACCACGCCGTCCTGCCGCAGCCTCCGCCCGGCGTTCTCTCCCCGCGGAACGTCGTTCTCCAGGCCGGTCTCGACGACCGCGACGTTCAGCACCGCCTGCTGCGGCGGTCGCTCGACCTGGTAGTCGACCATCACCCGGCGCCCGTCGCCCCCGGCGAGGTCCTCGACCGACAGCGTGAGCGACGTGGCGGCTGCTTCACCGAGGGCGCGTTCGATCGCTGCTGACGCCTGCCGGCGGTCGGAGCCGACGAACTCGACGCTGCCGTTGACGACCATCTGCGGCGTGTACAGGCCCCCGGCGCCGAAGGCGCGCGCGTAGGCCTCCTGCCGCAGGGTGTGCGCCGGGTCGCCGTACGGGTCGGTCCAGCCCAGGTGGTCCCAGTAGTCGACGTGGAAGCCGAGGGCGTAGACGGCCTGCCCCCGCTTGCGGGCGTCGCGATCGATCTCGGAGAGCACCTCTTCGGCCGGCGGGCAGCTGTTGCAGCCCTGGGAGGTGAACATCTCCACGACGGCGAAGCCGCCACCCGTCGGGTGCCCGCTACCCGACCCTGTGCGCGATGTGTCCGCCATGGCGCCCTGCCTCCCCGGTCAGTCCTGCTGGCGGCACTGGCCTTCCCGTTCCGACCGGGACCATGCCCGGCCTGACGGCCCGCCGCCCGGATCCGCCCGCCGGCCGGCCCGGCACAGGTGGCAGGCGGGCAGCTCAGGCGGGCAGGCCGGTGCAGGCGGCTCCGTCGATGGTGCAGGCCGTGGGGGTCGAGCTGATCGCCGCGCCACTGACCCGGAAGGTGACCCGGACGAAGCCGCCGGGCGGCACCTGGGCGGTCGTCTCGTCCGGGACGAACGTCCAGGTCGCCCCCGACTGGGTGACCCGGGCGCCGGTGACCGAGGAGATCTGGAGGCTCTCCCGGGGCAGCGTGATGACCAGCGTCCAGTTCGTCGCCTTCACCCGGCCGTCGTTGCTGATGGTCACGCCGGCGCCGTAGCTGAGCAGGGCGCGACTCTCGATGACGAAGGCGGCGGCCAGCGCGGCCGGGGCGTCCGGTGGTGGCGTCGCCGACGGCGCGTCCGGCGACGGCGGAGCGACCCGCGCGGCCGAAGGGTCGACCAACGGGGTCGCCGTCCGCGCCGTGCCCGGTGCGTCGGAGGCGGCCGGCCTGGCCTGGCCGGGCCTGGCTTCCGCGGAGCCGGTCGGCAGCGGCACGTCGGCCGGTGGGAGGGCCACCGGGGCCAGCCGTTCCGGCGTCCGCAGGATCAGGACGACGGGGACCGCTGCCGCGATCAGGATCGCCAGCGACGCGACGATGAGGACCGGGGTGTGCCGGGACAGGCCCCGAAGCCTGGTGACGGCGTGCCGACCGTGTCCGGCCAGGGCCACGATCCTGTCGAGCACGATGATCGGCACAGTCCGCCGTTGCCGGGGCGGTGATGACGGCATGTGCTCTGTCTCCTCAGATCCTTCGCCGTACGTGGGTCTTCTCGCCTATCCTCGCCGATCACAGCTCCTGAAGCCCGGCGAGCATCGCCCGGAGCAGCTCCGGAGACGGCAGCTCGGACAGCATCGGCGGCACGTGCGTCTCGATCAGCCCGGCCCGCAGCAGCTCGCCGAGCAGCACCCGCACGGTACCCAGTGGCAGGTCCAGGTGCGCGCCGACCTCGGCCACCGACAGTGGACGCCGGCACAGCTCGACTATCCGCGCCTGCTCGGGAAAGATCGGCGTGGCCGGGGGATCGGCGGCTCCGGCCACGAGCACCGTGATCAGGTCGAGCCGCGGGCGGTCGGCCGCCGGGTCCGGGCGCGTCAGCGCGTACGGCCGCGCCAACGGCCCGGCGTCGTCGTCGTACCACCTCTCGTCAGGGTCGCCGATACTCCGCATCCGGGCCTCCCCTCGTGGGGAACTGGTGGCCGTCGGCCGGGGTCACGAGGCGGGCCGTTCGGGCCAGCGGGCCGGGTTGCGCGACGCGCCGGCCAGCACCGTCCGCAGCAGGGCCAGCAGTTCCGTCCGGTTGGCGCAGTTGAGCCGGGAGCGCATCCGCGCGACGTGGTGTTCCACCGTCTTGGCGGAGATGAAGAGCCGGTCACCGATCTCCCGGTAGGTCAACCCGGCCAGCACCAGCTCGGCCACCTCCCGCTCCCGGTCGCTGAGCCGGTGCGGCGCGGGAACGGCGTCGGCGTCGGCGGGAGTCGCGCGCTGCGCGCCCTTCGCCCCCACCGGTCGGCCCTGGAGCATGCGGGCGCAGTCCAGCAGGGTGGTCATCGCCCGTCGGTCGGAGGTGCGGATCGCGGCCTGCCCGGCGAGCCGGGCGCCGTCCCAGCACAGCCCGGCGTCGTGCAGCCCGCGGGCGGCGGCCTCCACCCGGACCGGGTCGACCGTCCCGCGCAGCACCTCGACCCAGCTGGTCGCGGCTGCGGCGACCACGGCCGCGTACCGGTTGTGGTCCGCGGCGGCGAGCAGGGCGGCCACGTGCTCGTCGGCGGCCGCCGGCTCCTCGGCGAGGATCGCCGCGTGCAGCCCGCTCCAGTGCAGCGGCGTGCTCCACAGCGGCGGGTCGTCGAGCCGGGCCAGCAGCAGGCGCGCCTCCCGCAGGTACGGCTCCAGCCGGCTCAGGTCACCGAGCCGGGCCCCCGCGATGGCCAGCTCGCCCAGCGGCAGCAGCGTGAACAGGTCCACCGGGTGCCGGACCACGGCCTCCAGCGCATGCCCCCATCCGCGCTGGAGCGCACCGAGGTCGCTGTTGCGCCGGGCGATGCCCAGCTCCAGCGCGCAGGCGAAGAGCAGGTCGCGCGATTCGAGCGGCCGGCCACCGCCGGTCACCGCGGTGAGGTGGTCGGCCGCGCTGCCGGTACGGCCCCGGACCAGGGCGATCCAGGCCTGCAACAGCCGGTGGCGCCGGGCCATCAGCGGGCCGCCGGTCCCGCTGGCCGCAGCCCGGTCGAGCACCCGCTCGGCGATGTCCAGTTCGCCGCAGTGCACCCCGGTCAGGGCGGCGAGCGCCGCCGGGCTGTCCGGCAGGAGCACCGCCCGGCCGGCCGGCTCCAGCAGCGCCGCCGCCTGCACCAGGGTGGAGAGTGCGGCGGTGGGTGGCCCGGCGATGCTGTCCCGGATCCCGTCGGCCATCAGCCGGGCGGCGCTGGCGTGCAGGGTGGGAGGTTCACTCGGCCGGTCGTCCCCGGTCGCCACCGGCACGTCGGCAGGGCGGCCGGCGGCGAGCGCGCCGACGGCGGCGAAGGACTTGGCCGAAGCCGTGCCGGACCACCGGTACAGCTCGACGCTGCGATCGATCTGACCGCGGTGCGCCAGCGCCGTCGCGGCGACCGCCGCCGCCTCCGCCCGGTCGGCCGGGGCGGCCGTGGCGAGCTGCCGGTCCGCCAGCCGCAGGGCGGTGTCCAGGTCGCCGGCGAGGGCTGCGGCGGCGGCCTGCCGGACGGCGGTGGGCCGCCCGGCGGCCGTGGCCGCCGCGAACAGCTGCGCCGCCAGGGCGGGCTCGGCGGCCAGCGCCTCCTCGGCCGCGGCCTCCAGCGTCGGTGCCGGGCAGTCTGCGGCCACGCCGGCCGCCAGCAACGAGCGGACCAGCGGGAGCACCGGCCCACCTCGGGCGAGCTGCAGTTCGGTGAGCCGCCGCGACACCGCGACGCGGTCGGTGGCCGGGCTCAACGTGGTCACCGCCCGCCGCACGATCGGCGCGAGCCGGCCGTCCGCGCCGAGCAGGCCGGCCGCCCGGGTGGCGGCGATCAGCTCGTCCACCTCGCCCGGCTCCCGGCCGAGCAGCGCCCGGAGCAGGTCCACCGGCAGGGGTACGCCGGCGGAGACGGCGAGCAGCAGCCGCCGGACGTCGGGCGCCAGGTCCTCCAGATCCGGTCCGAACTGGAGGATGACCTGCCGGGGTGGTTCGGCCGGGGCGGAGCTCTCCTGCCCGCGCAGGCCTCGGACCAGTCGCTCGACGTCGCGGGGAACGCCGGCGGTCTGCTGGTGCACGAACTCGGCCAGGTCGGGCCGCCGGCCGATCTCCGGTACGGCGGCGAGGTAGGCGGCGGTCCGCTCTAGGGTGAACGGGGTGAGCAGGACCAGCTGCCCGTCCCGCCGGAACGCCTCGGCCAGCTCGACCAGCGCCACCGGCCGGGGCCACGGCCGGTAGCCGACGGCGAGGCGGTGCCGGCGGGTGGCCACCAGGGCGCGCAGCTGCCGGAGCCGGGCATCGTCGAGGAGGTGGGCGTCGTCGACCACCAGCACGGCGTCCGGGTCGGCGGCGTCGAGCTGGTCGGAAGCGCCCTCCAGCACGGTGACTCCGGCCCGCCGGTAGACCGCGGCCAGCTCCTGGAGATAGGCGCTCCGGCCATGGCCGCCCGGGCCCGTCACGGCGAGCGCGAGCGGCATGTCCGGGTCCGCCGCGACCGCGTCGAGCAGGGCCTGCGGCCCCCGGTCCAGCACCAGGCGGGGCCCGGCGACGCTGCTCATGATCATCGTGGTCATCCTTCGCGTCCCCGCCGCATCAGCGCCAGCCGGGACGCCCGCGGCAGTTCCAGCGGGGTGATCCGGACCGGGGGACGGGGTGGTGGTGCGGTGCGGGTCGCGCGGTCCTGGTGAAGTCCACGCCGGGCCGGCACGACCGGCGCGGCGCCGCGTCCGGTGTCGCCGGACGGGGCGGGGTCAGGGTCCGGCTCCGGCCGCCGCGGTCTCGGCGACACGACCTGGCAGGCGGCCAGCGCCGCGCCGGTGGCGGCGGTCAGCTGCGGGTCGGGCTCCACCTCCACCGGCACCGGGAAGGCCGCCGCGAGCAGCTCGGCCACCAGCGGGACACGGCTGGAGCCGCCGCTGAGCAGGACGCCGTCGAGCTGCGCCGGCGAAAGCCCGGCCGAGTGGACGGTACGGGTCAGCAGCTCGACGGTGGCCTGCACCGCCGGTCGGATCATGTCCTCGAACCGCACCCGGCTCACCGGCACCCGCACCGGCCCGGTGGGCAGGGTCAGCAGCACGTCGGTCTCCGTGCCGACGCTCAGTTCCCGTTTGGCCCGCTCGCACTCCGGCGGCAGCGAGCGCAGCGTGGCGTGGGTCTGCCGGGGTCCGGCCGCGGCGAGCTCCCGGGCGAGCACGGTCCGCACGTGGTCGGCCAGCGCCTCGTCGAAGTCGGCACCGCCGATCCAGTCCAGCCCCTGTGGGAAGCCGAAGGTCTCGTACGTGCCCCGTGGGGTGCGGCGGACCAGGGCCGCCTCGAAGGTGTTGCCGCCGAGGGCGTAGACGGCTGCGGTGCTGCCGGGGAAGCCCCGCGCCGCGTGGCTCTCGGCCACCGTGACCGTGCGGGGCAGCAGCGTCACGTTGCCCAGCCCGAGCTGCCACAGCGCGCGGTGCAGCAGCTCCCGCCGGTGCGGGCCCCAGCCGGCGGGGTGGCTGAGCACCACCGCCTCCGCGGGCCCGCCCTCCCGGTCGAGGACCTGTTCCACGACCCACGCCGCCAGCACCGCCGTCAGCATCTGCGGCGGGCACGCCTCGCCGCCGAGCAGCAGGGGTACGTCGTCACCGACACGGCGGACGAACCCGCGGGCGATCCGGCTCCCGTCCCCGTCGGCGGGCTCGCCGACCAGCAAGGTCCCGTCGGTGGCCAGGTGCAGCACGGACGGTACGGCGGTCGACCCGCCGTCCCACGCGATCGGCTCGGGTCGCGCCCAGGTCGCACCCCGCCGCCGCGCCACGGCGGCCGTGGTGTTGGTGCTCCCGATGTCGATCCCCAGGACGTACGGCATCCGTCTTCTTCCTTCACCGCGAGTTGGCCGGCCGATGGCGACGGTGTCCGCACCGTGCGGCGACCCACCCCCGGCGAAACCCCGTGGGCTCCTACGTTCGTACCAGAGATCGCTCCGGCATCGGGACCCTAACTCTGGCCGCCCCGGATCCCCCGGTCCCCCTAACGGACGAGGCGTCCGGCACCCTAATCCGGCGGGGCGGATTGCGGGACGATCCCCGATGACCGGTCCCGGCCGGCGGCCCTAACGTCGCTGTCGACGATCACGGTCGCTAATACGTCCGAGGAGAACCGGCACACATGGACCAGACCCTGCACGACTTCGTGCTCAACCTGCTGACCAACCCCGACGCGAAGTCGGCGTTCGACCTGGACCCGGAGGGCGCGCTGCAGGCCGCCGGGCTCACCGACATCACCGCCGCCGACGTGCAGGACGTGGTACCGCTGGTGGTCGACTACGCCCCGGCGTACGGGCTCGCGCCGGTGGCCCCGGTGGCCGGGCAGCTCGGCGTCAACCCGCTGCTGCCCGACACCACCGACGTGGTCGGCCAGCTCCAGAGCGTGACGCAGGATCTCACCATCAGCAGCACCTACTCCGGTGTGGACGTCAAGGCCGGCGTGGTGGGCGCGATCGCCGTCGACCCGAGCAACATCGCCGTCGGAGCGGGCCTGCTCCCCGGGATCGGCGTGGGCGTCGGGCCGGGTGGCGTCGCCACCGACCTCACCGGGGTGCACGACGTGACGCACACCCTCGACGCCGGCGTGGTGGGCGCGGTGGACACCGTGGCCGACCCGGTGGTCGGCGACGTGACCGGCGCGGTGGGCAACCCGGACGCCCTGCTGGACGGCACCGACGCCGGCCTGCTCGGCACCCCGGACGGCCTGCTCGGCGGGACCACGGGCCAGGTGGGCGGCATCGTCGACTCGCTCGGCGTCGACGACACCGTCGCCGGCCTCGGCGTCGACGACACCGTCGACGGTGTGCTCCCGGCGGTCAACGGCACGGTGGGCGGCGTGACGCACCAGGTGGACGGGGTCCTCTCCGGCGTCACGGGCACGGTCGGTGGCGTGACCGGCGACCTCGACGGCGGCGCCCACGCCGACGCGTCCGCGTCCGCGTCGGCCGACAGCGGCCTGCTGGGCCTCGGCGACGGTCTGCTCTGACCAGGTTCCACCGGCAGCGGAAGGCCGGATCGCCGCGGGCGGTCCGGCCTTCTTCCTGCCCCGATTCGGATCCCCTCTTGATAATTGATCCGGAATCCGCACACTTGGTGCGGTGATGGCGGGGATCTGGCTGGACGTGCTCGACGAGATCGCCCGTACGTGCCGGGAACACGGGCGGGCGGACCTTCTGCAGGCCGTCCGGCAGAAACGCGCCCAGCTGCTCGACCCGAAGCTGCGCGTCCTGGTCCTCGGCGAACCGAACCAGGGCAAGAGCCAGCTCGTCAACGCGATCCTGAACGCTCCGGTGTGCCCGGTCGGCGACGGCCGCACCACCGTCCTGCCGACCGTGGTGCAGCACGCCGAGGTCGCGTCGGCCACGGTGGTCCAGGCGGCGTCCGCTCCTGCCCGGCCGGCCGGCACCGCCGTCGGGACGGCCGAGCGGACCCCGGTGCCGCTGGACCAGATCGCGGCCGGAGTGGCCGGCACGTTCGGGCGCCGGCCCGGCGGCGGCCCGGCGCACGTCGAGGTCGGACTGCCGCGCGCGCTGCTCGGCGCGGGGCTCGTGCTGGTGGACACGCCGGGCACCGACGAGGTGGCCGTGATCGGCGCGGCCGCCCCGGCCGCCTCGCTGCACCGCGCCGACGCGGTGCTGCTCGTCTCCGACTCGACCCGGGAACTCTCGGTCGCCGAGCTGAACATGCTGCTGCACGTCACCCGGTCGCACCCCAACGTGGTGGTGGTGCAGACCAAGATCGACCTGGTGCCGGACTGGCGGGTGGTCGCCGAGCGCAACCGCCAGCACCTGGCCCAGGCCGGCGTACCGGCGGCGCTGATCCCGGTGTCGGCGGCGTTGCGGCTCCGTGCGGCCGCCGCCGACGACCACGGGCTCAACGCCGAGTCGGGCTTTCCGGCACTGATCGCCCGCCTGCAGCGCGATCTGACCGGCAAGGCCGACGTGCTGGCCCGGGCCTCGGTCGCGATGATCAGCCGTACCGTGGTGGAGCAGCTCGCCGCGCCGCTGCGCGCCGAGCTGGAGAGCCAGGCGACGGAGGAACAGTCCGGCCCGATCTCCCGGCTGCACGCGGCCCAGCGCGAGGTCGACGAGCTGCGGCGGTGCTCCACCCGCTGGCAGAACACGCTCAACGACGAGATGGCCGATCTGCTCTCCGACATCGAGTACGACCTGCGCGACCGGACCCGGCAGATCCTGCGGATGGTCGACGAGGCGTTCGACACGGCCGACCCGCTGGTCGCCTGGGACACCTTCCAGGAGTGGCTGCAACGCAGCCTCATCGAGGCCGCGGAGGCGAACCACGAGTGGTTGGCCCAGCGCTGCGACTGGGTGGCCCGGCGGGTCGCCGACAACTTCGCCCGGTACGGCTACGACGTGCTGCCGCCCTGGTCGATGACGGTGCCGGAGGACCTCGCCGACCGGCTGCCGGAGATCGAGCGGCCGACCATCGACCGGTTCACCGCCAGCCAGAAGGTCATCACCGGCATGAAGGGCTCGTACGGTGGTTTGCTGATGTTCGGCCTGGCGATGACGCTGGCCGGCATGCCCATGATCAACCCGGTCTCCATCGGCGCCGGTGCGCTCTTCGGCGGCAAGAGCATCCGGGACGAGAGCAAGCAACTGCTGCGCCGCCGCCAGGCGACCGTCAAGACGGCGATCCAGCGGCACGTCGACGACTTCTTCGTCCAGACGGCCAAGGGCTGCCGGGACACCACCCGGCAGGTGCAGCGGATGCTCCGGGACCACTTCACCGCGCTGACCGAGGAGTTGCAGGAGGCCATCGTCCAGTCGTTCCGTACGGCGAAGAAGGCCGCCGACACCGATGCGGCCGTCCGCGACCAGCGCCAGCGCGAGATCCGGCTGAAGATGACCCGGTTGGCCGCCGTCTACGAGCAGTCCCAGCAGCTGACGGCCCCCCGACCCGCCCCGGCGCCGCTGGAGCCCCGGGCATGACCGTCGGACTGCGGCTGGACGAGGCGGTCTGGGGGCTGCTGCACCAGGCCATCGAGCACTACCGGGACAACCCTCGGGCCGTCGGCCACCTCCGGCACCAGCTGGCCCGGCTGGAGAAGCCGCTGCGGATCGCGATCGCCGGCCCGTGGCAGTCCGGCAAGTCGACCGTGCTGAACGCGATCATGGGCGAGGAGGTCGCGCCGGTCGACGGCCCGGACGGCACCGGCATCTTCGCCTGGTACGAGGACGGCCCGCAGCCGCGTGCCACGGCCTACTCGAGCAACCAGCCCCCGCAGGAACTGACGGTCATCAGGTCGGCGACCGGAATGCGGGTGGACGTCGTCGGCTGGCGGGCGGGGGAGCTGCGCGACATCGTGGTGCAGTGGCCGACCCGGGCACTGCGGCAGGTCACCCTGATCGACACCCCGGCGATCAACGCCGCCGGCGAGCAGGGCCGGGCCCCGGTAATGGAGCGGGTGCTGCGCGACGCGGACGCGGTGCTGTACCTGACCCGCGACGCTCGCGGCACCGACCTGCAGGTGCTGGAGTCCACCCGGGAGAGCCGGGTCGGGCAGGCCGCTCCGGTGAACGTGATCATGGTGTTGTCCCGGATCGACGAGACCGGCGGCGGACGGATCGACGCGCTGCTCACCGCCCGTCAGCTCGCCCGCCGGCAGTACCGCGACCCCCGGGTGAACGCGCTCTGCGTCAACGTGGTGCCGTGCAGCGGGTCGATCGGCCTGGCCGGGCGGGTGCTCAGCGAGTCGGACTTCGCCGCGCTCGCGCAGCTGGCCCGGGTGTCCCGCGAGGAGCTGGAACCGCACCTGCTCTCCGCCGACCGCTTCGTCCGCGGTGAGCTGCCGGTACGGCTGGAAGCCGAGACCCGCGCCGTGCTGCTCGACCGGCTCGGCCTGATCGGGGTGCGGCTGGCCACCACCCTCGTCCGTACCGGCTGCGACAGCCGGGGCAAGCTGGCGACCGAGCTGATCAGGCGCAGTGGCCTGACCGAGCTGCGCGAGTCGATCAACCGGTTCTTCGTCGACCGGCGCAACACGCTGAAGGCCCGCTCGGCGCTGGCCGCGGTGGAGGCCCTCGCAACGGCCGAACCCGGCCCCGGCACCGGGAAACTGCTCGGCGCGGTGGAACAGATCCTCGCCGGTGCCCACGAGTTCCGGGAGCTTCGCCTGCTCGCCGCGCTGCGGACGACGAAGCTGGGGTTCGACGCCGAGCTGGCCGCGGAGGCGCAGCGCCTGGTCGGCGGCGATGGCGTGGACCTGGCCAGCCGGCTCGGCCTGGAGCACGATGCGACCGTGCAGCAGCTCTGGAAGGTCGCCTCCGACGCCCAGTGGCGGTGGCGCCACCGCGCGGAGGATCCGCTGCTCCGGCTCGCTCAGCGGCGGGGGGCGGAGGTGGTCGTCCGCAGCTGCGAGGGGATGCTCACCGAGCTGGCCGGAGGCGGCCGCTGACCGCGCCGGCACTGCCTGCCCCTGCCGCGCGCCGGGTCGGGCGGCAGAGGCAGGCAGGGTGCGGCTACCGCGTCGTGAGCCCCAGGTCGATCGTCCGGGTCAACGTGGCGTTGTCGTCGTCGCCGTCCAACGACCAGGCCATCGCTCCGGCCAGGCCGGCCCGCCGGATGTACAGCGTCTTCTGCAGCACCACCGCCGGATCGTCGTACGTCCAGAAGGTCGTGCCGTCGAACAGCCAGGCGTGCCCGGCGCGCAGGTCGCGATGGACGGTGAAGCCGCTGCCGGGCAGGTTCTTGAGCCGCCGGTAGTCCTCGTACCCGGCTTCGAAGGTGGCCGGCGCGGGTCCGGTCGCGGGCTGGAAGAGCCCCTTCCCGCTCCCGGTGACGCCGGTCCAGCCGCGACCGTAGTAGGGGATGCCCAGGACCAGCTTCCCGCGCGGCGCACCACGGGCGATCCAGCCGTCGATCGCCACCTCGACGGAGAAGTCCGGGTTGTCCGGGGCTCCGGCCGGCACGCGCAACGCCGACTGCTGGTTGGTCACCGGGTCCCAGGAGCCGTGGAAGTCGTATCCCTGCACCGTGGCGAAGTCGAGGTACGGGAAGATCCTGCGCCCCTCGTACCCGGCGTCCATGGCCGCGGGGTTCGCCGGGAGGAAGGCGGTCAGCGGGTGGTGCTCGCGGGTCGTCCGGCCGTACGCGTCGAGTTGCCGGCGGAACTCGGCGAGCAGCTTGGTGAAGTTCTCCCGGTCCTCGGGGCGGACCACGTTGCCCGGCTCGCCCGGCCAGTTCGGCCACTCCCAGTCCAGGTCGATGCCGTCGAAGACGCCGGCGGCGGCACCGGGGCCGCCGCTGCCACCGTCCAGGACGGGCAGGTTGCCCTTGAGGTAGAGGTCGATGCAGGAGGCGACGAACGCCCGGCGGGAGGCGTCGGTGCGGGCGGCGTTCGAGAAGTACGTCGACCAGCTCCACCCGCCCAGCGAGATCAGCACCTTCAGGTGGGGGTGCTTGGCCTTGAGCTTGGCCAGCTGCCCGAAGTTGCCGTTGAGCGGTTCACCCCAGGCGTCGGCGACGCCGTCGACGCTCTCCTCCGCCGGGACGGGACGCTGGTAGTCGGCCCACGCGTCACCCTCGCCCGGCCCGCCGTCCACATAGCAGCGCCCGTCCTCGCTGACGTTGCCGAAGGCGTAGTTGACGTGGGTGAGGCGGGCGGCCGCCCCGGAGGTGTCGAGCTTCTTGACCGGGAAGGCCCGGCCGTAGATGCCCCACTGGGTGAAGTAGCCGACCCGGTGGTAGCCGGCCCGGTGACGGCCACTGTCGTCCGCGCCGGCGGCGGTCGGCGGGGCGGCGGTGACCAGCAGGGTCGCCAGGGCGACGAGGGCGGTGAGGCGGCGGTGGCGCAACGGTCGCATCGGCGCTCCACGAGGGATGGAGGAAATAGTAAAGAGACCTTGCTGATCGATGACGCTAAACGGATCAACACGTGCGGTCAAGGGCTGCCGCCGGGCCCGCCGACGAGGCAGCGCGCCGTTGGCGGTCAGGACCGCCCGTCGAGCGGCGGTACGTCGGTGACGGCGAGATCGAGGCGGGGGCGTCGGTAGCGGACGAGGTGGCGCCACCGGTGGTGCTCGTAGGCGGTGTCGACGTCGATCTCCGCGGCGACGGTGGGGACGACCGGGACGTAGGGGAGAGGCTGTGGCCGCTCGAGCTGCCCGGTCCAGGAGGCCGGCAGTGGTTGCGGCCAGGGATGCTCCGGTGTGGTGGGGTGCGGCGTGAGCAGGCCGGCCAGTTCGGCGCGCTGATCGGGGCGCAGGGTGTGGGTGCGGCCGGTGTACCGGAGCCGGCCGCTGTCGTCGAGGCGGCCGAGCAGCAGGACCTGCGGATCGGCGATGGTGGGATTGACGCCGCCGACGATGGCCTCGGTGGTGTGGTAGGCGCGGTACTTGCGCCAGCCCCGCCGGTCGGGCTGGTAGCGGCCGTCGAGCTGCTTGATCATGAGCCCTTCGATGCCGGCGGCGGTCCACGTTCGCAGCCACTCGCGCGCCTGGCCGACATCGGTGGTCTGCGGCGACAGGGTGAGCTGTGCCGGTGCGTCGGCGATCAGCGCGGCCAGCAGGGCACGTCGCTGCGCGAGGGGCTCGTCGAGCAGCGGTCGGCCGGGCGGGGCGCTGAGGAGGTCGAAGACCACGTAGTGCGCGGGGTGCCGGTTGACCAGGGCCTCGCGTCGGGTGCCCGCGGTGACGCGCCGCTGCAACTGGGCGAAGTCCGTCCGGTCGCCCTCCCAGACCACCAGTTCCCCGTCGAGGACCGTCCCGGGTGCCACCGCGCGGCGGACCGCCTCCACGACGTCGGGGAAGTAGGTGCCGAGGTCGCGACCGGCCCGGGACTGCAGGTAGACCCCGTTGTGGTGGCGGAAGGCGAGGGCGCGCCAGCCGTCCCACTTCGGCTCGTACGACAGGTTCTCGCCTTCCGGCACCGTCTCGACGGTCTTCGCCAGCATCGGTGCCGTCGGTGGCCGGATCCTGCCACCGGTGACGGGGGTGCTGCTGTGGCGGCCCGGGCTCACCGCGGGACACCCCTTCGACGAATCTGAACAGCCCTCACCTCCTGCCTCATGGTTGGGCCGGGCGCGGGGCGGGCGCAGGCAGATGCAGAAGCTTCCATGCCGGCCCGGCGTCGCCGAGACCGTCAGCCGCCGTCCCAGACCACCAGGCCGTCCGGGCGCAGCCGGGCTCCCTCGGCGGTGGGGTGGGGATTGAGCCGGCCGTCGGGCATGAGGTGACGGACGGGTACGCTCCGGGCCAGCATCGTCACGTCGGCGATCAGCCGGCGGTGGCACCGCCACCAGACCGCCTCGCTGCACATCACCGAGACGGTGCCGGCACCCGCCTCCTCGATCAGGAGGTCGAGGGCGGTGCGGAACTCCGTCGTCCGGGTGTGTGCCGCGTAGGCGCGGAAGGCAGGCACGGTCCACCAGGTGTCGGGAGCCGCGCTGTCGGCCGGAAGGTGCCGCCGGCCACCCAGCCGCTCGTCCCACCGGTAGGCGATGCCCGACTCCGGCAGCCAGCGCTGCAACGCCTCCTGCCGCACGTCCGGGTTGCGGCGGCTGTTCGGAAACCGGCGTACGTCCACGACCGACCGGACGCCTGCCTCGGTCAGCAACTGCGTGAGCCGGGGACGGTCGGCGGACCCGTGGCCCACCGTCAGCAGGACCGGTGCGCGGTCGGTGCCCGTCGGCGGAGTCACCGCAGGGCCCGGCGAGGAATCGGGTCGGTCGCGGACGATGCGGACCAGGACAACGCCCTCACCCGTGCCACGCTACGCCGGGTACGCCCAGGGTGTGGGCGGGCCCGGCGTCGCGTGGGGATCAGGTGAAGTTGGCGCCGCCGTCGACCAGCAGCGACTGGCCGTTGAGGTAGGCGCCGTCGTCGGAGAAGAGGAACGCCACCATCGCGGCGAGGTCCTCCGGCCTCCCCAGCCGCGGCGAGCGTACGGTCGCGAGGATCTGGTCGCGCCACTCCTGTGTGGTGGCGTCGAGCGCGGCCCCGGTGAGGATCACGCCCGGCGACACCAGGTTGGTACGGACGCCGTGCTTGCCACCGAGCGTCGCGGTGTGCCGGGTGAGGCCGATCAGCCCGCTCTTGGCCGACTGGTAGGCGACATGTTCCGTCTCGCCCATCCAGACCGCACTCGACATGGTGTTGATGATCGAGCCACTGCCCTGTTTGATCATGATCGGCAGGGCGTGGCGGATGCCGTACATGTAGCCGGTGAGGGTGACGTCGATGGTGTGCTGCCAGACGTCGAGCGGCGACGAGATGACGTCGCCGTCTCGTCCGAAGGATCCTGCCGAGAGATCCGCGGCCACGTTGAACAGGCCGTGCAGGCCGCCGAAGCGGTCGGCGGTGAATTCGATCAAGCCTCGGTACGACTGCTCGTCGGTGATGTCGAAGCCTCGTGCCACGGCCGTGCCACCGGCGGCGGTGATCTCGTCGACCACGGTCTGGGCGGCGGCCTGGTGGAGATCCGCCGCGACGACCAGCATGCCTTCCTCGGCGAGGCGGATCGCGGTCGCGCCGCCGATGTTGCCCGGCGCCGCACCGGCGACGAGGGCGACCTTGCCCTTGAGTCCACGCATTGTCCTGTCCCTTCCCAATCGACTCACGGTGCGGTCCGTGACTGAAGGCCCTCCGGAGTGTCCTTGCTTCGCGAGGCAACCGTACCTATTAGTTCCTTCGTCAAGCAAGTATAGTGGGGGCATGTCCGCCGTCACAGGGAGCCCGACAGGCACCCCAGAAGTGATCAGACCCCTCGATCCGGACGAGGAGGCCGTCGTCCGGGAGCTCAATCGCGTCATCTACGCCCTGCCTCGCGCCATCGACGCCGACATGGTGCGCGAGCAGGGAGTCCCCGCCGTCGAGTACCTGACCCTGATGCACCTCTCCGAGGCCCCCGACCGGCGGTTGCGGATGAGCGAACTCGCCGCCGCCTGCGACATGTCGCTCAGCGGCATGAGCCGCGTCGTGCAGAAGCTGGAGAGCCAGGGGTACGTCCAGCGGGTCCGGTCCGAGCGGGACGCGCGCGGCTGGAACGCCGTCCTCACCGACGCCGGCTTCGCCCGCCTGGAGCAGGCCTGGCCCACGAGCCTGGCCGCCGTACGCCGGCACTTCCTCGACCACCTGGCCGGTCTGGACCTCAAGACGCTCGCCGCGGCCCTGCAGAAGGCCGCCACCTGAGGCGACGCCCCCGTGGATCAGCAGGTGTCGCCGGTGGCGTTCCGTTCGGCCAGATCGGCGAAGGGCAGGGGGCAGCAGGCGTTGCCGGCGCAGGCGACCAGGTCGTCGCAGCCGGCCGAGACGGCCGCGCGCAGGGTGTCCCGGATGACGGCCAGGTCCGCCAGCTTCCGTTCCACCTCGGCCAGCTTCTGGTGAGCGCGGGCCCGCAGGCCGTGCTCCGGGTGGCTGCCGTGGTGGTGCCGGCCGGTGTCGAGCAGCTCGGCGACCTCGTTGAGGGTGAAGCCCAGACGTTGCGCGGTCTTGATGACCCGCAGCAGGGTGACCGCCTCGGCGGGGTAGAGCCGGTGCCCGCCGGGTGACCGCTGCGGGGCGGTGAGCAGACCGCGGCGCTCGTAGTAGCGCAGCGTCTGCTGGTTGACCCCGGCGGCGTCGGCCAGTTGGCCGCTGCGCAGCCCGGTCGCGTTCATCGCTGATCCCGGGCAGCCGCAGCCCGGGCGGCCAGGGCATCGAGCACGTCGACCTGTGCCGCCGGCACCCGTACGTCCAAGGTCAGCGAGCCCGGGTCGGGCCGGGACAGGTGGAAGGCGAAGAACGAGCAGCAGGACGACTCGCGGTCGGTCAGATCCCGCGCCGCCTCCTCCACCCGCGCCGCGCCGTCGAGCCGCAACCGCAGGTGCTGCGGCGACAGCCGGTCGACACCCCGCACGGCATCGCTGAAGAACCGATCGAACTCGGCGAGCCGGAGCGGCCGGTCAGCCGTCGGCAGGGTGCAGGCATCCGGGACCCACCCAGCTGTCGTGATGCGGTGGTTGCTCATGCCCTCGACGGTAAGCCTGTACCCGGGTACCGGATGCAAGCCCGAGCCGGCGGGCGCGCCTATCGCGAGGTCGCGCGAAGCATCTCGACGACGAAGCGGTGGTCGTCCAGTTGCGGAAGTCCGGAGACGCCGAACCAGCCCACCACGCCGGTGCCGCGTACGCGCAGGGGCACCGCGCCGCCGGCGGCCGCGTACCGGGCGGCCGGCAGGCCGAACTTCTCGGTCAGGGTCACCTGCTGGTCCTGGCAGAGCCGCGTCATGTACAGCGACGAGTGCTCGAACCGCATCACCACCCGGCCCTTGCGCCGCAGCCACCCGTCGTTGTCCAGCGTCGAACCCGGCAGGCCGCAGTGGAACAACTGGCGCCCGGTGCGCCACACGCCCACCGAGACCGGCAGCCGGCGTTCCGTCGCGGCGGCGACCGCCCGCATCCCCAGCTCGTACGCGTCCGACTCGGACAGAGCCGGCAGTTCCAGCTCGCCCTCCTCGCGCAGCAACTCCTCGAGCGTCGGCCACGGGTCACGGTCGAGTGGCATACGTACCTCTTCCTCGTCGAGCGGCGGACCACGCCGGGTCTGGGTGACTCGCGAGAGCAGGTCGTTCAGGCCGTCTGTCCGTGCCTGCCGATTGTCGCAAACCCCCCGGCTCCTTCTCCTCGTCGGGGGAGAAGTCGGCCCGGCCGCGGGACAGATCAGGAGCACCAGCGCGCACCGCCGGAACGCCATGGCGGATCGCATCCGCATTGCCCCGCTTCGGGCGATGATGCGGATCCACGTCGCGGGGCGTACGGTGGGCATGTCGCCCGGGTCCCCGTCGGGGCCGCCAGGTGCTGTCACCACCGGCTCGCCAGAGGCGTGAGCGCTCGTCATCCGATCGCGACGGCGCGTTCGTCCTGCTGACTGATCACCGCCTCGCGGCCGTACCGGTCCCGGAACCTTCACGTCGCCGCGTACCACGACGGCCGGTCGTGGAAATTCGACCCGCAGTCCACCCCGCTGTCCGTGCGCATGACGTGCCGGACGGCTTTCACCAAGGAGTCACCTCATGATGATCGCCAGGCACCGGATCGTCAGCCTTCTTCGCGAGCGCGGCCAGCAGGTCAGGGCCGACTGGGTCGAGAAGGAACTACCGGAGCGGGTGAACCCTGCTCAGCACGTCGGGCTGCTCGCCACCCTGCGCCTCGACCCGGCCGATCTCGCCGACGCGCCCTCCCCGTGAGGACGGCGCCGCTCTGACCGGCCGCCTGGCGGACACCCCCGCCGCACCACGACGGTCGTTGAGCGCAGGTGACCGGCCCCGCTCGCCGCAGGGCTGGTCACCCGCGGGTCAGCAGCGTTCGCCGGTGAGGTGTGCGCGCAGGGTGGCCAGTGCCCGGGTGATGAGCCGGGAGACGTGCATCTGCGAGACGCCGATCTGCTCGGCGATCTGGCCCTGGGTGAGGTTGCCGTGAAAGCGCATGCTCAGGATCCGGCGTTCGCGTTCCGGCAGGGTGGCGAGGGCCGGCCCGAGGGCGACGCGCAACTCGACGACGTCGAAGTCGTGGTCGAGCGCGCCGAGGGTGTCACCGAGCTCCATGCTGCCGTCGGCGCCGGTCGGGGTGGACAAGGAGGTGGCGCGATAGGCGCGGGCCCCCTCCAGTCCTTCCAGGACCGTCTCCTCGGGCAGGTCGAGGTAGGTCGCGATGTCGGCCACGGTGGGGGAGCGGCCCAGAGTGTGGGTGAGGGTGCTGTTGGCCTCGGTGATCGACAGGCGCAGTTCCTGCAGGCGGCGGGGCACCCGTACGGCCCAGGTGCGGTCGCGGAAGTATCGCTTGATCTCGCCGATGACGGTCGGGATGGCGTACCCGGTGAAGTCGACGCCCCGGGTGGGATCGAAATGGTCGACGGCCTTGATGAGCCCGACCACGGCGGTCTGGGTCAGGTCATCGTCGGGCACGCCGCGTCCGGAGTAGCGGCGCGCCAGGTGGCGGGCGAGCGGCAACCACGCCTCGATGGCGCGTTCCCGCAGCGCCGGGCGGCTCGGGTCGCCGGCCGGGGTCGCGGCCATCGCGGCCAGGAGGCCATCCGCGCTGTCGGCGCCCTGCGCGCCGCTGCGCCGGCCGAAGCGGGTAGCGGTTGTCGGTTCGGTGGTGGTGACCATGGGTTGGCCTTCCGCACGTGCCCGTTGATCGGAACGACCGGAAGATCTCCGAACCGGCTGACGCCGGGGGCGCACGCACGGGCTGGTGCGCCGTCGCAAGGCCACGATCACGGGCCTCACCACCGCGTCATGTCGTTCACTAGGTGCGGGGAACGCTACCCGAAAGCCTGAACAATTACTAGCCGAAAGTATGAGGCGACGAGGGTGGCGTCAGGTTCGCCCAATCCGCCCCAGGCAGGTTCTGCCATGACTGACACTGAAGGTGAATCGGCGCGGCGGGTCGGTCGGACAGCCGACCGTCAGAAGGGAGTGCACCGTGACCTCCGGATCGATGAGCCAACGGATCAAGGGTCTGCTCAACAGCCCGAAGAGTCGTGATCTGGTCGGGCGTGGCCGCAGCCAAGCGGCAAAACCCGGCGTGCAGCGGACGCTTCAGCAGCTCATGGCCCGTCTGACCAGGCGGTCGGGTCGACGCCCCTGAGTCGGCGGGCGGACTGCAACCAGCGGGAGTGGCGATCGTGAGTGACACCAGCCTTGGCGCCGACCGCCAGCGGGGCAGTGCCTACGCCGAGCTGTCCCGGCAGGTCCGGGCGGCGGGTCTGCTCGAGCGGCGGCGGGGGCACTACAGCCTGCGGATCGGCCTCGTGGTCGGTTCCTTCCTCGGACTGTGGGGCCTGTTCTTCCAGCTCGGCGAATCGTGGTGGCAGTTGGCTGTCGCAGCGGCCCTCGCCGTGGTCTTCGCGCAGGCCGGGTTCGTCGGCCACGACGCCGGACACCGGCAGATAGCCCGTACCCGGCGCGGGAACGACCTGATCGGCATCCTGCACGGCAACCTGCTGACCGGCCTCAGCTACGGCTGGTGGGTGGAGAAGCACAACCGGCACCACGCCCATCCGAACACCGAGGGCAAGGACCCCGACATCACCGTGGCGCCCCTGTCCTTCACCCCTGGTCAGGCCCGGAGCCGGCGCGGCCTCGGTGCGCTGGTCGCGCGTCACCAGGCCTACCTGTTCTTCCCGCTGCTCCTGCTGGAAGGCCTGCACCTGCACGTCAACAGCGTCCGGGCAGTCTTCTTCGGCCGGCGCCGCATCCCACGTCGGCCTGCGGAAGCCGGACTACTGGCCCTGCACCTGAGCGGCTACCTCGCCGCCGTGTTCCTGGTGTTGAGCCCGGCGCAGGCGGTCGCGTTCATCGCGGTCAACCAGGGGCTCCTCGGCCTCTATCTCGGCTGCTCCTTCGCCCCCAACCACAAGGGCATGCCCATCCTCGATCCCGACGACAACGTCGACTACCTGCGCAGGCAGGTCCTGACCTCCCGCAACGTCCGCGGCGGGTTCTTCGTCGACGCCCTGCTCGGCGGTCTGAACCACCAGATCGAGCATCACCTGTTTCCCAGCATGCCGTGCCCCAACCTGCGCCGCGCCCGGCCGTTGGTCCGGCGGTTCTGCGCCGAGCACGACATCGACTACCACGAAACCACCCTGGGCAGCTCCTGGGCCGAGGCGCTGCGCCACCTGGACGACGTCGGATCCGGTGAGCCGCGGACGGACGTCGCGATGCGCTGAGCGCGGTGCCGCGGTGGAGCAACACGTGCCCGGCCCGGAAGCAGTACGCGGCGTCGTGGCGTACCCCGGATCACGAGCCGCCCGCGGCCGCCGGCGATCCTGCCCGGACGCGTCGGCTCAGTCGCGCTCGTCCGGGTCGGCGGCCCGCGGTGCGGTCGTCCGGACCGGCGTCACCGCGAACGGATGACGTAGCCGCCGCATCGCCTCAGCGCTGCCGTCGAAATTCGCCCTCGGGTCGTCGGGCCCGTCGGCGGTCGCCGTGGCGAGGAAGAGCGCCGGTTGCACATTGTCGTTCGATGTCATGCGGAGTCCTGTCTGCAGCAGAGGAGAAGATCGAGCCCCGGCAGATCCTGCCGGGCGAACTCGGGCCGAGCGCGGCGCGCGCAGTCGCGCCCGATCAGGGTGTCTCGATCTCGGGCGACCGCCCGGCGACACCGACACGCCTCACCATACCCGCCGTCGCCGCCGTGCGCCGCCGCGGCGGACCGCTCGCCCGGGTGCACCCCCGCACCGGCCTCACTCGCGCGGGAGGCTGAGTTCGAGCCGGGGAGAGGCGGTCAGTGCGTCGGCCCGGAGGAAGACCAGGTCGATCGCCGGCTCGGTGAACGTGACCGGGCCGGACGAGCCGGCGGCGAACCGCTCCGGGAGCGGCAGGTCCGGACCGAGTGTGACGGTGGCCCCGGAGAGCCGCCCGGCGAATCGGGTCGCGTAGAGGGCGACGTCGCCCTGCATCGTCAGACGGTCGGCGGTGAAGCGCATGGTTCGGCCCGACGGGCCGGGCGCGCGGAGGAGAACGTCGTCGGTGACCGCCTGGGTCATGCTGACCTTCAGCGCCCGCAACGTGCCGTCGGCGGTCAGCAGTTGGACGGTCCCCTCGACCCGGAGACCAGTCGCCGTCACCGTCGACCCGGTGAGCGTCGAGGTCCTCGCCGCCACCCAGGGCTGGCCGGGATCGGGGGCGATCAGCGGCGGTCTCAGGCTGCCCTGCCCGGGTCGGCCGGGCCGGGCGGGGCCGCAGCCGTTGCCGGGAGCGGTCGGTGCGGGGGTGGCCCGGGCGTCCGAGGTGTGCTCGGTCGGCACCGGGGCCGTGGGGGCGCATCCTTTCGCGGGGTCGGGAGCGGCCAGCAGGCCGGCGGCGCCGAGCAGACCGAGCAGGGCGGCGAAGAGCCGACGAGGCTGCCGGTGCAGCGGCGTCGTCTCCCGCTGTGCGGCTCGTGGGACGGTCCCCGGCCCATGGCTCTGCGGCGATGCGACCGCCGGGCGCCGGGCCACGCGAGGCGCGGTGTCGCCCCTACCCGACATCAGTTCCTGGACCAGGGCCGCCCGCCGGCCGGAGGCGTATCGTGCGGGGCACCGGCGTACCCCCGCTCACCTGCGGCTCCGGTGACGCCGTCCGGTCGGCGGTGGAGTCGTCCGGGCCGCCCTCACGCCCCACCGGCCGGTCGCCGGCCGAGTCGTCGACGGTGGGTGCGGCGGCGGGGACCCAGCCGGCGGCGAGCGAGCTTCCGAAGAGGCCGATCAGGGTGCCGACGAAGAAGCCGCCCAGGTTCACCCCGATCAGCGCGAAGAGCGCGGTGACCGCGGCGATCACCGCGTAGAAGACGCGGTGCTGCGGGCTGAACCAGATCAGCAGGCCGGAGGTCACCAGGACGGCGGGCACCAGCCAGGACAGGAATCCGGTCGGTCCCAGCTGGAAGGAGAGGCCCTCCAGCGACATCTGCGTGGTGCCGAAGATCTGCAGCCCGGCCAGCGCGGTGAGCAGGCCGCCCCAGTACGGCCGTTTCTGCTGCCACCGGCGGAAGCCGCGCCATGCCTCGCGGGGCGAACGCCGACGGGCATCGCGTTGCGGTTTCGTGCCTCTCACGTCTGCCTCCTGCCGGTGATGTCGAGGACCGGGACGGCGGTGCGGCTGCCACCCCGGCCCCCAGGGTCAGCTCAGAAGCACTCCTTGGCGGCCGCGCCGACGTTGACCTTCAGCTTCAGTCCGGTCAGGTTGAATCTGCCGGCCTGGGTGGAGCGGGCCACCTGGCGGAGGTTGGTGATCCGCACCGCGTCCGCCTGCTGGCCGAACGCCTTCGGGGCGCCTCTGGCGCCGTCCGGGCCGCGGTCGAGCGTGGACGCGTCCTGCCCGATGTTGATGTTCGTGAACTCGGCGTCGCCCTCCAGGGACTCCACATCGATCAACAGATCACTGGCCGTGGCGGGCCTGCCGCCGCTACCGGCTCGGATGGTGAGCACGACCGGCGCGCCCGGCACCTTGACCGACTGGCAGAGGTCGAAGAGTTGCGCCTCGCGGATGCCGGTGACGGCCACCGGATGTCTCGTGCCGTCGATCTCCTCGGCGACGCCCGGGTACTGGACGAATCCCTCGCCGCGCAACTCGGAGGCGGAGACCTTGAACGTCTGGCCGGAAACGGCGAAGGAGGCCGCAACGGCGCCGTTGGACATGCCGACGAGGATGACGCCGGCAAGGGCGGTCGCGGGCAGCATCAGCGCGAAAAAGCGCCGCCAGCGGGTGTGGCTTCTCTTTCCGGACGCATTGTGCACGGTTTCCCTCCGTATTGTTGTCGCGCAGCGACCAAACGGATGTGATAGCCCGTGCTCTGCCCCGCGGTGCGTTTCCGGCAAATGATCGATCAATGTGCTCGAAAACAGCGCAGCGCTCAGGCGCAGGCCATGAAACTCGGCTGCCCAACGCTAACACGTCGGGTGCCCTGAGCAGCCTTCATGTTCCGCAACGCGGGGCTGCCCCGAACTGCCCGGCGGCGGCCGATCGGAGGAAGGCACCCTCCCGGCCGATACATCCGGTCGGCCGTCGGCACAACGGCCTGCGCCGGGATTCCGATTCTGCGAAACAGCCGCCGAAAGTGCTGCTGACGGAGTAGCGTCTGCCGTTTTCGCCGGCCGCCCGGGGGTAACCGTCACCCGACCGCCGAGAGGGCGGCCGCGAAACAAGCCCGGGCAGCCGGGAACTTCGAGACGTCCGCGCACACCGACCTGAGCCGGACGATCTCCTACCCGCCGTGCTTGCGCCTCCGGTCCGCGAGGAGGCGCCAACCGATGGGAGCTTTCACGATGAACTCACAGCGCCGTACGAGGATTGTGTCCCTTGCTGGTCTCGTCGCCACCGGTGGCTTTCTCGCCGGACCGACGACCGCTGCCCAGGCCGCGCCCGCCGAGAGCAGGCAGGTGGCCGTCGTACAGCCGGCGCCTCCTGACGGCGAGCGGGTCCTGGAGCACGAATACCAGCCCCAGCGGACCGAGTACTACTGTGCCCCGGCCGCGACCCGGATCGCGCTGTCGACCCAGGACAAGGACCTCAGTCAGAAGCAGGTCGCCGAGAAGCTCGGCACCACCAGGGCCGGCACCGACTCGGCCGACGACACGACCCGGGTGCTCAACGAGCTGACCGGTGGTGGCTACGAGACCACCGAGATCACCGGCGCCACCGCCAACCCCGGGCAGGTCAACGAGCTTCGTGCGGACGTCGTCGAGGCGGTCGACACCCGGCGCGGCGTGGTGGCCAACACCCTGGGCACCGCGGTCGACACCGACGGCGAGCGGCACTCGTTCCCGGGTGGGCACTACGTGAGCATCGTCGGCTACCGCGACGGTGGCGAGAGCCTGAAGATCGCAGACCCGTACGACCCGGAGAAGCACTACTGGATGCGCAGCGACGAGGTGGCCGACTGGATCGCCCAGCGCGGTTACTCGAGCTGACGCCGACCCGCGACAGGCGGCTGGCCGGTTCCGGGAAGGGGCCGGCCAGCGGTCTTCCGGCCACATCGCGGCCGCCGTCCGAGCAGGGCGGGGCGGCGAGGGTCGCTGCCGGCGGATTCATCCGGGCCGGGTGAGGTCCGTTCACCCAGCCGCGTTCCAAGATCGAGAAGACCGTGCAAAGTCCGATGCGCTCGGAAGGGATGGGTCCCAATGATGCGAGAAGGCAATGGGGACCAGACTGAGCCCGACCGTCCCCCCGACCGTGCCGAGTTTCGCGGACGTGCTCCGGTAGCAGCGCGGAAGGCGGGCACGCCGCCGCAGGACCAGGTGGTCGAGTGGCGTCGGCGTGCGTTGAACCAACAGCTGCCGGCCGCCGGGTTTCCGGCCGGGTCCGGTGTGCCGTCCATGCTCTACCTGTGGGCGGCCATGTTCCTGGCGGCGGCCATCGTGCTGGGGTTCGCGATCAACCACGAACGCGGGGTTCCGCCGGCCGTGGTCGATTCGCAGCGGGACAACGTCTCGAAGGTCGCGACCAGCACGCGCATGACCATCCAGCACTCGGTGGAGGACCTGGACCAGCGCGTCGCCGGGCGCGCACCGGGGACGCCCGATCCCGAGCTGCTGAAACAGGTCATCGGGGACGGGACGACCTGGAGCGGTGCGGTGATCATGGAGACGGCCAGCCGCCGTCCCCTGGCGAAGCAGGGACCGGAACTGCCCCTGCAACTGCTGCCGCCCACGCTGCCCGAGAACGTCTTCCCCATCAGCACGCCGGAGGGCCCCGTGCTGGTCCGCAGCATCGGACTGGACAGCACCCGGACCCTGCTGGCGATTCAACCGCTGACCGTGGACGAGCTGCGGCTCAGTCCCGACGCCCGGCACGGGGTCTTCGCCATCACGCCGGACGGCAGGAGCACCCTCGTACAGGGGGTCAGCGCGGTCGACAAGGTCCATCTGCCGACGGTGTTCCACGGCTTCGCCGGGTCCGACAAGAGCCAGGGCCACCCGGTCCGGGTGACCGAATGGTCGGGCCGGCAGCTGGTCGTCTCCGCGGCCCCGGTGGGCAACACCGGGGTCACCCTGGCGAGCATGATCGTCGCGGAGGAGACCGGCGGAACCTCCCCCGCCAGGGGTGTCCTGATCGGCCTGACGCTGCTGGCGATGGCGGTGCCGAGCTTCCTGCTGATGCGGCTCGCGCTGGTCGGCCCCGTGCGGTCGCTGCTGAAACAGGCCAAGGCCAACGCGTGCGGCGAGCCCTGCAGCAAGCGGCGACCGCTGCGCGTGGCGGAGGCGCACCGGATCGCCCGGGCGCTGGCCTCCACCTCCGCCGACCCCACGACTCCCACCGCCCCACGCCGGTGGTGGCGGTGGCAGTGGCGCCCGAGCGTCACCCAGGGCCTGGCCCTCGCCACCGTGCTGGCTCTGGTCTGGCCCACCGCGGCGGTGGCCGCCACCCTGCGCGCCCCGGAGCCGTCGATCCCGGAGCAGCTCGTCCGGGACGAGGAGAGCCGGGCGGAGGCGGCGAGCAACCTGATGGGCAAGGCGTTGAACAACGGCCTGCAGACGGTGCTGCGCATCTCCCAGGCGGCGGAGACCAACGACCCCGCTCGGATGACTCCGCTGCTGGAGCAGGAACTGGCGGACAAGCAGCGGTTCCGCAGCTTGTACCTGGTCGACCCCAACGGCTCCGTGGTGAGCTCGGCGGGGCGCGAGCCGATCCGGAACGAGCCGCTGCGGGGTGAGTCCGGCATCGACCTGGACGACAAGACCTCCCGGGTGCCGGTGGTGTACGCCTTCCGGGTCGGCCCCAACGGGGTCGCCACGGTCGGCGAGTACAGCATCGACTACCTGCTGGAGATGCTCCGTGAGGTGGACGGGCAGGCCCGTATCGTCGACGAGGAGCTGCGGACGGTCTTCGACTCGGAGGGCTTCCGGGCGTTCCAGGAGCTGCAGGGGAGCGCGCGGGGAGCCGCGGCCGAGGCCCTCAAGGGCGGCACGGTCGGACGGGCGACGGCGCCCGACGGCACCCCGACCCTGATCGCGGCGGCCGGCCTGAGCAAGCCGCACACGGTCACCCCGTTGAAGTGGTCGCTCGTGGTGGAGCAGGACCTCAACGGTCTTCGCCTGCCGGCGAGTGACGGCCGACGGTGGACCCTGCTGGTCGCCGGCCTGACCGGAGGTGCCGTGCTGCTCACCGCGGTGTGGCAGTACTACGTCTTCGCGCGGCCGCTGCGGCGGCTGGCGGGGGAGGCCGACCAGATCAGCAGTGGCTCCGCCGGCGTGCCGATCCCGCCCCAGCGGCACGACGACATCGGTGCCCTGGCCATGTGCCTGGAGGTCTGTCGTCAGGCCCAGCACACCGGGTCCAGCCGGTTGGGTGGTGCGACCCGACTGCGCGGCAGCGAGGAGGACCCCACTGTCGTGCTCCCCACCGCACCGGGCGGAGCGGATGCCGGTCGGACCGCGCCGACGCGCGGCGGTCAGCTCTACCGGTCCGGCGCCGATCGAGATGAAAGGGGTTGACGTGGGCTACCTCTACATCGTCTTCGTCCTCTGCTGTGTCGCCCTGCTGGTCGCCGGAGTGATCGAACAGCGCAACCACTTCCGCAACCTGAGCAGGATCCCGAACCGGGTGCTGGTCAACGGCATCCGCGGCAAGAGTTCGATCACGCGGCTCTGCGCCGGAGCGTTGCGCGGAGGTGGCCGGGTGGTGGTGGCCAAGACCACCGGTACCGCCGCCCGGTTCATCTTCCCCGACGCCAGCGAGGAGCCGGTCTACCGCAAGTTCGGCATCGCGAACGTGGCGGAGCAGATCGGCATCGTGCGGCGGGCCGCCGCGTACCACCCGGACGCCCTGGTCATCGAGTGCATGGCGGTGATGCCGGCGTTGCAGGAGTGCAACCAGAGCAAGCTGATTCAGTCGAACATCGGGGTGCTGTGCAACGTCCGCGAGGACCATCTCGCCGAAATGGGTCCCACGCTGGACGACGTGGCCCGCTCCCTGAGCCGCTCCATGCCGGAGGGGGGCGTCTGCATCACCGCGGAACAGGACCGGCTGGCGATCCTGCAGGAAGAGGCGGACCGGCGTAACTGCCGGCTCATCCCGGTCGACCCGGAGTCGGTCACCGACCAGGAGATGGACGGCTTCGGCTGGATCACCTTCAAGGAGAACGTGGCCATCGCGCTCGCGGTCGCCGAGCAACTGGGCGTCGACCGGCACAGCGCCCTCAAGGGCATGTGGGAGGCGCCGCCGGACCCGGGTGCGCTCTCCGTGGCACGGGTGCTGCAGGGCGACAAGCGGCTGCGGTTCGCCAACATCTTCGCCGCCAACGATCCGGAGTCCACCCTGATGAACATCAAGCAGCTGGAGGACCAGCGCCTGATCACCCGTCCGCTGACCATGGTGATCAACTGCCGGCCCGACCGGGTCGAGCGCAACGGTCAGATGGGCGAGCTGACCGCCCGGGTGCAACCGGAGAAGCTCGTCCTGATCGGCGAGCTGACCAAGAGCGCGCGGTCGACCGTGCCCGCGGACCTCCAGGACCGGATCGTCGATCTGGGCGGCAAGCTTCCCTCGGAGGAACTGCTGGCGGGCGTGACGGCGGCGGCGCCGGACGAGTCGTCGATCGTCGCCGTCGGGAACATCCACGGGCAGGGCGAGGTGCTGCTCCACGAGCTCGCGACGCTGCCCAGCTGGACCTGCGAGGACGGCTCCGAGGCCGGCTCGATGCTTCGTACGCCGACCGGAGAAAGGATCCGATGATGACATTCGGCGGGGAACTCAGCGCACAGCTGGCCACGGCGAGCCTCGGCATCGGCCTGGTGTTCGCCCTGCTGTGCTACCTGACCACCAACCTCTCGCCCGGCGGAATGATCACGCCCGGGTGGATCGCCCTGACGCTGATCGAGGACCAGCTCCAGGCCCTGATCATCGCGGGGATGACGATATTGACGTACCTGCTCACCCGGGTGATGCAACGGGTGGTGATCCTCTACGGAAAGCGGCTGTTCGCGGCGATCGTGCTGCTCAGCGTCCTGCTCCAGCTGACCCTGTTCGTCATCGTCCAGCGCGACCTTCCGCTGCTGTTCGCCCACCAGACCCTGGGCTTCGTCATCCCCGGTCTGATCGCCTACCAGCTGGTGCGGCAGCCGCCGAAGGCCACGATCCTGGCGACGGTCATCGTCACCGGGATCACCTTCGGGGTGGCGTACAGCGGCGTCGTCGCCGGTTTCGTGCCGGTCACCTGACCGCCCGGACCGAGCCGCGAAAGGAGATAACGGGCATGATCAAGCGGACGTACCTTCGCAGACCGACCGTCCTACTGACCATGGTGGGGTTCGCCCTGCTGATCGTGGCGAGCACGATCACCTACGTCGTGCTGCGACCGTCTCCGGAGGACCAGCCGGTGCTGACCCTGGGCGGGGCGCAGGGCTCCGACGGCCAGGTGCTCGGCGCGTCGGGCTACACCTACCAGCGCTCCACCGCACCGGATCGTACGGAGATCATCGACTCCACCGGGCAGCCCGTCGCGATCATGACCGACGGCGCGCGGACGGTGCACGTCTACGGGCCGAAGCGGACCTTCGAGGAGCCCCGCTACACCGCCTCGAAGGTCGAGACGGACATGTGGGTGCGGCTGGCGCCCCAGCCCTGGCGCCCCGGCGCGGAGAAGGAGAAGTGGTTCACCGACTGGCTGTCGGCGGCGCGCCACGACCGCTCACCGGACATCCTGTCGATCTCGATGGAGTACGTCGAGGGTGCGCCGGTGAAGACCAACAACCAGGGGCAGCAGTACTCGGGTGACGCCTCGTTCGGGCCGCTGGACCCGCTGGACCCGGACGGCCGGGCCGAGCGCTCCGACTTCTACGACTACCTGGGCACGCCCTTCACCTTCCTGGACGGGAAGATCGGTCAGCCCGAGCCGGCGCGCCTGCTGGCGCTCGACTGCTCGGGGTACCTGCGGATGGTCTACGGTCACCGGCTCGGCTATCCGCTGCGCGGCACGAACACGCCCGGTGAGGGACTGCCGCGGCGCGCGTACGCGATGGCCGAGCTGGGCCCGGGGGTCCAGCTGATGCCCAACTCCGGGCACCGGGCCCGCGGCCTCGACCGGCTGCTCCCGGGGGACCTGCTGTTCTTCAACGCGGGACCGGTCATGGACGGCCACATCGAGCACTCCGGCATCTACCTCGGTATCGACGACAGTGGTCACCACCGGTTCGTCTCCAGCCGGTCGCAGGCGGACGGCCCGACGATGGGCGACCTGGCCGGCGAGTCGATCCTGGACGGTGCCGGGTACTGGGCGGAGCGCTGGCGCACCGCCCGCCGGGTCTGACCCGGATCCACCTGCGATGAGGGGATGAAACGCTCGGCCGGGCAAGCCCGGCCGAGCGTTTCCGTCCGCCGGCGGCCTCAGCGCCCGACGGCGGCGCCGTCCCGGCGGGTGTCCGCCGCCCCGCGGAGCCGGTCGCCCCGCACCTCGATGGCGGTGAGACCGCTGTCCAGCGCGACGACCCGCGGGCAGGGATGGTCGCGGGCCATCAGGGCGGCCACCTGGGTGGCGATCCGCCGTCCCGCCTCGACCTCCGACGGTGCGCCGCGCCGCCCGTCACACCGGCGGGTGATGTCCTGGCCGCTGTAGTGCCCCTGCTCGATCGCCTGCGCCGGGCCCATGCCGTCGACCACGATCCCGACCAGCGCCTGGACCACGTAGTCGGGGATGTGGGAACCGCCGGCGGCGCCGATCACGAGCCGCAGCTCCCGTGCGTCGACGTCGAGCACGAGCGTGGGCGCCATCGACGCGGTCGGCCGCTTCTTCGGCTGCATCACGTTCACCGGTTTGCCGGGTGAGACCGACTCCGTGTCGGTGAAGTTGTTCATCGCGTTGTTGAGGATGATGCCGCGCGCCTCCAGGTGTGACCCGAAGTGGCTGTTGTTCGTGGTCGTCATGGAGATGGCGTCGCCGGCGGCGTCGACGATGCTGACGTTGCTCGTCGGGTCGCCGACGTCGACGGTGGCGGGCTGGTCGGACACCGAGGGCGCCGGCGGAAGCACACCTTGCGGGTCGCCCGGTTCCAGCCGCTGGATCGCCTTGTCCGGGGAGTAGAGCGAGAAGCGCTGGTCCAGGTACGGGCCCTGGAGCAGCCCCTCGACCGGCACCCCGTTGAACTCGGGGTCACCGATGTAGGCGCGGCGGTCGAAGTTGGCCAGGCGGCTGGCCTCGATGGAGAGGTGGATGCGGTCCGTCGAGTTCGGATCCGTCCGGCCGACCTGGCCGCGTTCGAGTATCCCGAGCATCTCCAGCACCGCCACTCCGCCGAAGGCGGGCGGCGGCGAGGTGCACACGTTGACGCTGAACACCCGGCGGCACACCTCGGTGCGCTCGACGGCGGCGTACTCCGCGAAGTCCTGCGGGGTCATCAGGCTCGGGATCACCACCGGGCCCGCGGTGTTGCCCTTCAGCTTGATGTCACCCTTGGCCGCGTGCTGCACGATCGCCGGTGCGATCGTCCCGTTCGGGTCGTAGAACGCCCGCGCGCCCCCGTCCCGCACCTCGCGCAGCACCTGGGCGATGTCCGGGTTGCGGATCGTCGTGCCCACCGACTTCGGCTCGTCCCCGTTGCAGTAACGGGGGCGCAGGTCCGGATAGTTGCAGCGTTTCCGTCCGTTGAAGCGCTCCGTGAAACCCTCGTGCAGATTGGCCGACATCGGGAACCCGTCGGCGGCGAGCCGGATGGCGTCGTCGAAGAGCTGGTTCCACTCGAGCTCGCCGTACAGGTCGTGCACGTCCGCGAGCACCCGCAGCGTCCCGGGAACCCCGAAGGACCGTCCGGTGGCCGAGGCGGCGTTCGGGAAGCGGTCGGTCCGCAGCGCCTTGCGCTCCGGCTCGGTCGGGGTCCGCAGGTTCTCGGTGACGTTCTGCGGAGCCCGGGCCATGCCGTCGAAGAAGCGGACGTCGTGCTTACTGGCGTCCCAGTAGTTGATGAGCGTGCCGCCGGCGAGCCCGGAGGCGTGCGGCTCGACCACGGCGAGGACGGCCTGCACCGCTACCGCCGCATCCGCCGCACGGCCACCCTTGGCGAGGATCCGGCAGCCCGCCTCGGTGGCGAGCGGGTGGGCGGACGCCACCATGAACTTCGTCCCGAGCGCGTCCTCCTCCCGGCCGCTCTGCGGATTCGCGCAGGCGTCAGCACGCTTGGTGACCGTCTCTGCTCCCCTCGGAAGCGTCAGGGCTGCCAGGAAGAGCGTCAGCACCAGGGCGGCGAACACATAGCGCAGCTTGCGTGCGGACATGCGACAGACCTTTCGGGTGCCGTGCGACACGGAGCGTCGAGCCGGCCCGGCTGGGCGGTGGCCGGCTCCCCGGCCCCGTCGGACATGTCTCGACATCGGCATCATGGGTGCCGCTCGGGCGTCGGCGCAGGGCATCGGAGGAAGTCGGGGCCGGCGTGACGCAAGCGCCGACCGTGACAGTCGCAGAACCGCCCGGACCCGGTGTCCGGGCCGGTCACGTGCAGGAAGGTGCGGGAAGAGCCGGGAGGCCGTGAAGGTGACGAGGCGCCCCATCGTGCAAGGGGGCGCCTCGCCCCGGCTAACCCAGGGCCGCGTCGTCCAACGCCGTCAGGAAGTCCGCCACCAGATCGTCGGTGTCCTCGATGCCGGTGGAGACGCGGACCAGCCCGTCGCCGATACCGGCGGCGGCCAGCTGCTCGGCGTCCACGATCCCCGCCCACATCGACCGCGGATGCACCACCAGGGTGCTGACGCTGCCGAGGCTCGCCGCCCGCTTGGCCAGTGTCAGCCCGGCCAGCAACGCGGCGGCCCCCGCCCGGCCCGCCTGCAGATCGACGCCGAGTACCCCGCCGAAACCGGTCATCTGCCGCCGGGCCAGCGCGTGCTGGGGATGCGACGGCAGCCCCGGATAGCGGACCCGGGCCACCGCCGGATGCTCCTCGAGGGCGCGGGCCAGGGCCAGGGCGTTGGCGTTGTGCCGCTGCACCCGCAGCGGCAGGGTGCGGATGCCGCGCAGCAGCAGCCAGGCGTCCACCGGGCCGAGAGTGCTGCCGGTGACGATCGCCGTGCGCCACACCCGCTCGACCAGCTCGGCGGAGCCGACGACCACCCCCGCCGACACGTCGGAGTGGCCGCCGAGGAACTTCGTGCCGCTGTGCCAGACCAGGTCCGCCCCGGCGCTCACCGGACGCTGGTTCACCGGCGTGGCGAAGGTGTTGTCGACCACCACCAGCGCGCCCGCCGCGTGGGCCGACTCCACCACGGCGGCGAGGTCGGTCAGCTCCAGCAGCGGATTGCTCGGCGTCTCCACCAGCACCAGGCGGGTACGCGGCCCCAGCGCCCGTTCGAACGCCCCGGTGTCCGTCTGGTCGACCTGGGTGCACGCCACCCCGAAGCGCGCCAGCAGGCCGGTGGCGAGGGAGGTGGTGCCGCCGTACGTGCTGCGCTGCACCACCACGTGGTCCCCGGCGGAGAGCAGGGCCAGCGCGATGGTGCTGATCGCGCCCATTCCCGAGGCGGTCACCAGACCCGTCTCCGCGCCCTCCAGCTCGGCGACCACGGCGGCCACCTGCTGATGGTTCGGGTTGCCGTACCGGGTGTAGAAGGCACTGCCCCGGGTCTCGGTGGCGATCTCGGTGAACCGTTCGTCGGACTCGGCGCTGAAGGTCACGCTCTGCACGATCGGCGGGGCGACCGCCCCACCGGGGAGGAGACCGTCGTCGCCGTGCACGGCCCGGGTGCTGGGACCGGACGACGTGCGCGGGCGGTCAGCCACGGCGGGCCACCCGCTCCACCAGCGCGCCGTAGCTGCCCAGCGCGGTGAACTCGGGCAGCGTGAGGTCGCTGCCGTGGCGCTGCCGCAGCACGGTGACCAGCCGCAGGGCGCGCAGCGAGTCGCCGCCGGCGGCGAGGAAGCCGGTGGCCGGGTCACCCGGCGCGACCCCGAGCACCTCCTGCCAGGCGGCGCCCACCCGGGCCGCCCAGCGGGCCCGCGCGTCGTCGTCGGCCGCCGGTCCGGCAGTGGCCACGGCCGGCAGCGGCGCGGTCGGGTCGGCCGCCAGCAGCCGGCGGAAGCCGTCGGCGAAGGCGTCCACCCGGTCCGCGGGGACGTGCCGGTGGTCGTACTGGACGGTGAGGGCGAGGCGGCCCGTGGCGTCCAGTTCGGCGTCGACGGCGAGGCTGAACGCCACGTCGACGGTGACGCCCCGGCTCGCCACGATGCGGCTGCCGCCGTCGCCCGGCGGGTTCGGGAAGTGGGTCCAGTTGAAGAAGTGGTCGAAGCGGGGACCGGCCCCGCCGGCGCGGACGATCTCGGCCAGCGGGAAGCGGTGGTGCCCCATCAGCTCCCGCTCGGCCCGCCACACCTCGGCGGCCAGCCCGGCCGGGGACCGGGTGCCCAGCTTGACGCCCACCGGCAGGGTGTTGAGGAACAGCCCGAGGGTGGCGTCGCTGCCCTCGCCCTCCGGCCGGCCGCCGACCACCAGGCCGCTGACCACGTCGTCGCGGCCGGAGAGCTCGCCGATCAGCCGCAGGTGGAGGGCGAGCAGCCAGGACTTCACCGGCACGCCGGCGGTCCGGGCCGCCTCGGTGACCGCGTCGGTGGTGCCCGCCTCCACCGGTATCCGCCGGGTGGTGGTGGTGCGTGGCTGCGCCCCGCCGAGCAGCAGCGGCGGCACCGTGCCGGGGCCGTCCAGCCAGAACCGGCGGGTGACCGGGTCGGCCAGCGCGCGCCGCTCGGCCGCCACGTACTCGGCGAACGGCAGGCCGGGACGGGCCGCGACGGTCGTGCCGGCCCGCTCCCGGTCGTACCCGGCGAGCAGGTCGGTGAGGAACAGGTGCAGGCTCCAGCCGTCGAGGATGCCGTGGAACTCGGCGACGATCAGGGTGAACGCGTCGGCGTCCTCCCGGACGGCGTGCAGCCGCAGCAGCGGCGGGCGGGCCCAGTCGAAGGGGCGTACCCGCTCCTGCGCGACGAGGTCGTCCACCCGTGCCCGGCGGGTCCGCGGGTCGGCGCCGGTCAGGTCCGTCACCGGCACCTCGACCGGCACGTCGGCGTGCACGAGCTGCATCGGCTCCGAGTACGCGCCCAGCGCGAACCCGGTCCGCAGCACCGGGTGCGCGGCCACCAGCGCGGCCAGCGCGCGGTGCAGCGCCGCCGCATCCAGCGGCGCGGCGATCCGGTGTGCGGTGACGTTGTGGTACATCGCCGGGTCGCCGGTCAGCTCGCAGTGGTAGACCATGCCCTGCTGAAGGGCGGTCATCGGGTACGCGTCGGCGAGCCCGCCCGGCAGCAGCGCCCGGTCGGCGGCGGCGACCAGCGCGAAGCGCCCGTCCTGTCCGGCCTCCGCCACGGGCGGGGCCCCGTCCAGGGTGATCTCCGCGTGCGTGACGAGTTCCCGGATCGACTGGTACGTGAAGATGTCGCTGAGCCGGAACGACAGCCCCCGCCGGTTCGCCGCGACCTGCATCTGGATGCTGCGGATGGAGTCGCCGCCGAGGGTGAAGAAGCTGTCGGTCACGCCGACGGTCGCCAGCCCGAGGACCTCACGCCACGCCTCGACCAGGATCTCCTCGGCCCGCCCGGCGGGCGCCACGGCCGCGCCGTCGCGGGGCCGGTCGAGGCGGGGCGCGGGCAGCACCGCCCGGTCGAGCTTGCCGTTGCGGGTCAGGGGCAGCTCGTCGAGGAGCACCACCGCGGCCGGCACCAGGTGGGCCGGGAGCCGGTCGGCCAGCCAGCCGGTCAGCCGCTCCTCCAGCGGGCCGGCCGCCGGCTCCGCCGCCACGACCACCGCCGGGCGCGGATCGGCGGCGTACTCGGGCCGTACGGCGTGCAGGGTGTGCCGGTCGGTGCCGGCGAGCAGGTCGTCCTGTCGGGTGACGACCTCGAAGCCGCGGTCGGTGAGCAAGCGGGTCAGCTCCGCCAGCCGGCCCTCGGTCTCGGTGCCGGCCGCGTCGTGCACCTCCATGGCGACCTGCGCGACCAGCGGCCAGTGCCGGTCCGCCAGCCCGGCGAGCACGTCCGCCTCGGCGCGCTGCACGTCGATCTTCAGCAGGTCGATCCGCGCCGGGGCGAGCTCGTCGAGGACGGCCGAGAGCGGCCGGACCGGCACGGTGAGGTCCCGGCCGGCGAAGCGTTCGGCGAGCAGTTCGTCGACCCGGTCGAGCAGCACGTCCCGCTCGCCCGCGCCGGCGTCCCGCTCGTTGGCGAGGTACCGCTTGATCACCGCCACCTCGGCGTCCGGGTCGGCGTACGCGGCGTGGCCGGACATCATCGAGTAACCCGGGTAGTAGGTGAAGGACACCTCCCCGGCCGTGCGGGACAACCCGAATTCGTGCACGGTGGCCGGTACCCCGAACTCGGCGACGTTGCGGCGCAGCGCGTCGGCCACCGACGGCACCGGCTCGAAGGCGTGGATCGTCGCGCCGGGACAGACGGTGTGGACGAAGAGCGAGAACATGCCGATGTTCGCGCCCACGTCGAGCACGGTCGCCCCGGGCCGCAGCACGATGCCGTCGCGCAGGTAGACCTGCTGGACGAAGATCTCGTCGTACAGGTAGCGGGTCTCGTGGGGGTTGATCCCGGCGATCCGCGCGACGTCGACGGCCGCGGCGGGGCCGCCCGGCCGGACGTAGGCGACGAGCCGGTCGCCGTGCCCGTCGTCGTCGCGGGCCACCACGGCGGCGTCGGCGATCTCGGGGTGCTCCCGCAGGACCGCGGCGACCTCGCCCGGCTCCACCCGGAAGCCGTGGATCTTCACCTGGTCGTCCAGCCGGCCCAGGTAGCGCAGCCGCCGGTCGGCGTCGAAGCGGACCCGGTCGCCGGTGCGGTACACCCGCTCGGTGCGCCCGGACGGCAGGGCCACCCGCACGAACCGCCGGGCGGTGGTGTCCGGGTCGCCCAGGTAGCCCTCGGCGAGCTGCGGCCCGCTGACGCAGAGCTCCCCGGCCACGCCCGGCGGCACCGGCCGCAGCCGCTCGTCGAGCACCCAGACCGCGACGCCGGGCAGCGGCCGGCCGATGCTCGGGGCGTCCCCGGCCCGGACCTCCGCCGCGCTGGTGTCCACCGTGCACTCGGTGGGGCCGTACAGGTTGACCGCGCGGACGCCGGGCAGCGCGGCGACGGTCTCCCACAGGTCGGGCGCGACGGCCTCCCCACCGAGCAGCAGCAGGCCGGGCAGCCGGGTGCCCGCCGCCCCGGCGAGCAGGATGCGCAGCTGCGACGGGGTCAGGTCGAGCACGTCGACGCCCTGCTCGGCCAGCGCGGCGGCCAGGGCCGCCCCGTCCCGGCGGACCTCCTCCGGCACGAGGTAGAGGCTCCGGCCGTGGCCGAGCTGCACGAGCTGTTTCACCGAGGCGTCGAAGGTGAGCGGGGCGTTCACCGCCACCCGCAGCCCCGGGCGGGCGCCCGCGTACACGGTCTGCTCGAGGGCGTCGGCCAGGTGCGCGGCGGCGCCGTGCGACACCTGCACCGGGCGGGGCATCCCGGTGGAGCCGGACGTGAAGATCACGTACGCCGGGTCGGCCGGGGCCGGCAGCGCGGCGGGCGGCTCGCCACCGGCCGCGACGAGGTCCTCGACCGGCACGGTCGCCGGGCCGCCGACGCCGACGACGGTCTCCGCGCCGACGGCGCGGAGCTGGGCGGCGAGGCGCTGCGCCGGGGCGTCCGGGTCCAGCGGCACGTACACCGCCCCGGCCCGCAGCACTCCGAGCAACGCCACGACGGTGTCCCGGGACCGGGCGGCCAGCACCCCGACCGGGGCGCCGTGCAGCCCCCGCGCGGCCAGCGCCCCGGCCACCCGCGCGGCCCGTTCGCACAGCTCACCAACGGTGTACGCGCCGTCCGCCGCGACCACCGCCACGGCGTCGGAGTCGCTGCCGGCGAGGCCCGCGGCGAACAGGTCGACGAGGGTACGCCCCGGCGCCTCGGCAGCGGTCCCGGCCGCGTCGGCCAGCCAGCGCGCCTCGGCGTCGCCGAGCACGGCCACCGGGACGCCCTCGGTCAGCGCGGCCGGCAGGGTCCGCAGGATCGCCAGCAGCGCGTCGAGCAGCCACTGCCCGCCGACCACCCGCAGGGTGACGCGGTCGCCGTCGGTCAGCGCGGTGAGCTGCGGACCGGCGGCCGGCGGCGGGGCGTCCACCTCCACCGCGCAGCCGCCCAGGCCGGCCACGGCGGACGGGTCCACGACGGGCGGCACCGCGAACCCGGCGACCGCCCCGGAGTCCTCGTCCACCGGGTCGACCAGGTGGAACGTGTCGTCGGCGGCGACCTCCGCGGCGCGTACGGCGGCCAGCAGCTCGGCGGGGGAGGCGGGCAACGGCAGGGCCAGCCGCAGCGGGCCGTAGCCGCCCAGCGGGCCCACCACCTCGGCGGTGCCGGCGGCCTGGCGGCCGTCGCTCCACCGGGCCAGCACCAGATCCACCTCGTCGGCGGAGTCCGGGGCCTCGGCCCGGCGGGAGACCGCGAGGACCCAGGCGGCGAGGAGCACGGTGGCCGGCTCGACGTTGGCGGCCCGGGCGGCCTCGGCCAGGACGGCGGCGGACACGGTCGCGGTCACCACCGCGCTCGGGTCGTCGGAGTGCGGGGTGACCAGCCGCGCGGCCGGGGCGGCGGGCGCGGGGGCCGGGGCCTGCTCCCGCTCCTCGAGCTGCCACTCGGCGACGTCGAGGAACTGCAATGCCTCCGGGTCCTCCGGCAGCGGCTCGCCGGCGTAGGCCCGGGCCAGGTCGGCGAGGACCAGGCGCAGGCTGGCCGGGTCCGCGATCAACGGGGTGGCGGTGAGCTCCAGGGCGTCGTCGGTGAGGGTGACCGACAGCTCGCCCTGCGCGCCGACGACCACGGCGCGGCCGTCGTCCACGTCCTGCAACGGCACCCGCAGGCCGGGGTGGTGCACCAGGGTCAGCCGCAACGCCTCGTGCCGGGCCACCACCGTGTCGACGGCGGCCTGCAGCCGCGCCCGGTCCAGCGGCCGGTCGAGCCGGACCCGCGCCCGGATCAGGTCGTGCTTTGCCGACCAGGCCAGGCGCTGGATCGGCGACAGACGGTATCCGTTCACCGCACACTCCGGTTGACGTAGAGATCGGACATGGCCACCAGGATCTGCCGGTCACCGCTGAACGGCTCCCGCCCGTGGGTGGCCAGGAAGTTGTCCACGACCAGCACGTCGCCGCGCTGCCAGGGCACCGAGACGGCGTGCTGCCGGTACAGCTCGCGGATGCCGGTGACCACCTCGTCTCCGATCGGCTCGCCGTCGCCGTAGTACGCGTTGCGGGGCAGGCCTTCCGGGCCGTACTCGCGCAGCAGCGCGGCGGACACCTCCGCGGGCATGTTCGAGACGTGGAACAGGTGGGCGTGGTTGAACCAGACCGTCTCCCCGGTACGCGGATGCGTGGCGACCGCCTGCCGCCGGGCGCGGGTCCGCAGCCCGTCGGAGCCCAGCCAGGTGAACTCGGTCGCCGAGGCGGCGCAGTACGCCTCCACCTCCGCCCGGTCGGTGGTCTGGAACGCCTCCTGCCAGGGCAGGTCCAGGTGCGGGCCGTAGTTGCGCACGTAGCGGACGCCGGAGCGCAGGAACCGCTCCCGCACCTCGGCCGGGATCAGCGGCGTGATCACCCGCTCGCTGGCCAGCGGGGTGGCCCCGCCGCTGCCGGTGGCCGGCTGCGCGCACCAGAAGTAGAGGTGGGTGGGCCAGTTGTGCGAGTACGACATCTCGTGGTGCAGCGGGATCCACTGCTCGGCGTTGAACTCGGTGCTGGTGAACACCTTCTCGGCGACCTCGTGGCGGGGGGCGGCCCGCTCCAGGTAGCCGAGCAGGTCCGGGCTGACCGCCCGGGCGGCCTGGCTGAAGTCGTCGGCCGTGCCCACCTCGAAGCCGCGGAAGAAGACCGCGCCGTGGCGGTCCAGGTCCCGCAGCAGCTCCTCGCGCCGGCCCGCCAGCCAGCCGGCCAGGTCGAGGTCGCCGACGCCCGCCTCGACGAGCAGCACGAACTCGTCGTCGACGAGCACCCGCCGGGACACCGGCGAGGTGACCGTGCCGGTACCGCGCCGCCGCGGCCCCGGCCCGCTCACCGGTCGGCCTCCGTCCGCGACCGCGGGGACAGGGCCAGCTCGGGCGCGGCGACCGGGTCGGACATCGCGGTGAGGATCCGCCGGGGCGGGGTGAACGGCTCCCGCGCGTGCGCGGCGAGCATGTTCTCCACCAGCAGCACGTCGCCGCGCTGCCAGTCGAAGGAGCGGGTCTCCGCGGCGTACGCGGCCCGCAGCTCGGCCAGCACCTCGTCGCCGATGGGCGTGCCGTCGCCGTACGCGGTCTGGTAGGGCAGGTCCTCCTCGTCCAGCGCGGCCCGCAGGCCGGCGGCGACGTCCTCGGGCAGGGAGGTGACGTGGAAGAAGAGCGCGTGGTTGAACCAGGTCCGCTCCCCGGTGACCGGGTGGCGGCGCACCGCCGGCCGGACCTGCCGGGTCCGCAGCTGCGCCTCACCCACCCACTCCACGTCGATCAGTGACCGGGCGCAGTACGCCTCCACTTCCTCCCGCCGTTCGGTCTGGAACGCGGTCTGCCAGGAGAGGCTGATGCCGGGCAGGTAGTTGCGCCGATAGAGCACCCCGCGCCGGTCGAACTCGGCGACGGTCTCCGGACGGAGCCGGGCGAGCACCCGGCGGCTGTCGGCCAGCGGGGTGCGCCCGCCGGCGGCCGGTGCCACCTCGCAGTGGAAGACGATCCGCAGCGGCCAGTTCACCGTGTACGACTGCTCGTTGTGCAGCACGATCGGCTGGTCGGCGGGATGCTCGGTGGAGGTGTACACCCCCTCGGTGACCCGGCTGCGCGGCGAGGAGCGTTCGCCGTAGGAGAGCACGTCGCCGGAGAGCGCGGCCATCACGGTGCGGAAGTCGTCGGCCCCGGCCACCGCGAAGCCACGGAACAGCACGGCCCCGGCGCGGCGGGCCAGCCCGTCGACCTCGTCGCGGTGGCCGGCCAGCCAGCCGGCCAGGTCGACGTCGGGCACGTTGGCCTGCACCAGCGCCGGCAACGGGCCGCCGGGCCAGTCGGGGCGCACGTCCACCAGGTTCCGGTCACGGCCGCGCCGGGGGATGGGTCGCGCGACCCGCGTCTGCTCAGTCATCTCTCGCTCCCAGGAGTGTCGGCGCAGTCGGCCAGACTGCGCCGGGGGTCGGCGGCGGCGGTACGCAGCAGCGCGGTGAAGCGCCGGTGCCACGCGAGCACCCCGTCGTGGTCGAACAGGTCGGTGCGGTACGTCCAGAGCGCCGCCAGCCCGTCGCGCCGCTCGTCGAGCCAGAGGGTCAGGTCGAGCCGGGCGGCGTCCGGAGTCAGCTCCACGCCGGTGAACTCGACACCGGCCGCGCCGCGGTGCCGGGCCGGCGGCGCGTTCTGCACGCCGAAGGCGACCTGCACCAACGGGTTGCGGTGCGGCCGGCGGGCGGGCCGTAGCCGCTCCACCAACAGGTCGAAGGGGACGTCCTGGTGGGCCGCGGCGAAGAGGGTGACCCGGCGGGCCTCGTCGAGCAGGTCGGCGAAGCGGCGGCCGGGCGCGGGCCGCAGCCGCAGCGGCAGCGTGTTGACGTGGCAGCCGACACCCTGTTCGGCGGCGACGCTGGTCCGGCCGGCGAAGGCGACGCCGATCAGCAGGTCGGACCGGCCGGTGGCCGCGCCGAGGAGGGTGGCGAAGGCGGCCAGCCCGACCATGTGCAGGCTGACCCGCTCGGCCCGGGCCAGCTCGCGTACCGCTGCGGCGGTGGTGGCGTCCACGGTGGTCCGCAGCGCGGCCCCGGACGGTGCCCCTGCGCCGGGGCGCGCGCCGGGCGGCGGCAGGTCCGGCCGGGCCGGTGCGGCGGGCGGCCCGGCCCGGCCCGGGGGCGGGGTGGCGGGCAGGTCGAGCAGGTCGGGGGCGCCGCGCAGCTCGTCCAGCAGGTCGGTGACCGCCCGCCGGCCCGCCGGCCCGGCCAGCCAGTCCCGCTGCGCCAGGGCGAGCGCCGCCGGGCCGACCACCGGGGTCTCCGGTGCCGCCGTGGCGTCTCCCTCGGTGTCGTACGCCCGGGCCAGATCTCGCACGATCACGCCGAAGGACCAGTCGTCGCAGACGATGTGGTGCACGACGAGCAGCAGCGCCACCGCCCGGCCGGTGTGCTCCGGCACCAGGTGGGCGCGGAGCAGCGGGCCGCCGGCCAGGTCCATCGGTTCCCGGGTGGCCTCGGCGGCGAGCCGGGCGAGCCGCTCGTCGAGCGGAGTGCCCGCCTCGGGCGCTGCGACGATCGGCGCGCACGCGGCGGCGGGGCGGACGAGCTGCACCGGCCCGTCCGGGCCGGAGGGGAAGACCGTGCGCAGGGCCGGATGCCGGTCGACGACCCGCCGCAGCGCCCGGACCAGCCGGTCCGCGTCCAGCGGCGCGGCGAACCGGATGGCGAAGGCCAGCAGGTAGGAGGTGTCGGCCGGGTCGAGCCGGTGCAGGAACCAGAGCCGGGTCTGCGCGGCGGAGAGCGGGGCGGGGCCGGTCGGCGCCGGGCCGGTCGGCTCCCCGGCCGCCGCCGCATCGGCGGTCAGCCCGTCGAGGTGCGCGGCCAACGCGGCGACGGTCGGGTGGGCGAAGAGATCACCCGGTCGCACCGGCCGGGCGGTCGCGGCGGCCAGTCGGCTGGCGCAGCGGACCGCGAGCAGGGAGTCGCCGCCGAGGGCGAGGAAGTCGCTCCCGGCATCGGTGACCGGCACGCCGAGCACCTCGTGCCAGACCGTCGCCACCACGCCGGCCGTCCCGTCGAGCGGCCCGGCCGGGGAGCCGACGTGGTCGCCGAGGGTGGGCGCGGGCAGGGCCGAGCGGTCCACCTTGCCGTTGGGCAGGGTGGGCAGCCGATCCAGCCACACCACCGTCGCGGGGACCAGCGGCGCGGGCAGCACCTCGGCCAGCCGGGCCCGTACGTCGTCGCGCCGCGCGCCGACCAGGTAGCCGACCAGCAGCGGGTCCCCGCTCGGTCCTTCGCGGACGGCGGCGGTCGCCTCGCGGACCCCGGGCAGGGTGGCGAGGCGGGCGGAGACCTCGCCCAGCTCGATGCGGTAGCCCCGCAGCTTCACCTGGTCGTCGAGCCGCCCCAGGTACGCCAACTGCCCGTCCGGCCGCAGCCGGACCCGGTCGCCGGTGCGGTACATCCGCTCGCCGGGGCGGAACGGGTCAGGCAGGAACCGGGCCCGGGTCTGCTCCGGCCGGTCGAGGTAGCCGCGAGCCAGGCCCGCCCCGGCCAGGTACAGCTCGCCCGGCTCACCGGGCGGGACCGGCTGCCCGTCGGGGTCGAGGACGTACGCCCGGGTCTGCGGCAGCGGGCGGCCGATCGGCGGATCCCCGCTCTCCGGCGGCACCTCGGCCCAGGTCGAGTAGGTGGTGTCCTCGGACGGGCCGTAGAGGTTGCACAGCCGGCGGACGTGCCGGCGCGACCACACCCGCGCGGCCAGCGCGGCGGTGAGCGGCTCGCCGGCCAGGCAGACCGTGCGGACGTGCTCCGGCAGGGCGCCCGCGGTGAGCAGTTCCCCCATCGCGGAGGGGACGGTGTTGACCAGGGTGACGGGCAGCCGGTCCGCCCCGGGGGCGGCGAGGGCCAGCACGTCGTCGACGAGCAGCACCCGGCCGCCCCAGCAGAGCGGGCCGAAGATCTCGAAGACGGAGAGGTCGAAGCAGACGGACGTGGCGGCGAGCAGGCCGCCCAGCTCGGCGTCGTCGAAGGTCTGCCGGACCCAGTGCATCAGCACCGACGCCGAGCGGTGCTCGATGGCCACGCCCTTGGGCCGCCCGGTCGAGCCGGAGGTGTAGATGACGTACGCCAGGTCCGCCGGCGTCGCCGCCACCGCCGGGTCGGTGCCGTCTCCGGCCGGGTCGAGCCGGTCGACCGGGACTGCCGTGCCGGGGAACCGGCCGGCGAGGTCGGCGCGGGTCAGCACCAGCCGTGCCCCGGAGTCGGCGGTCATGAAGGCCACCCGGGCCGGCGGGTACGCCGGGTCCAGCGGGACGTAGCAGGCGCCGGCCTTGAGCACGGCGAGCAGGGCGACCACCAGCTCGGGCGTGCGCGGCAGGCAGACGCCGACGCGGTCCTCCCGGGCCACCCCGCGCTGCAGCAGGACCCGGGCCAGCCGGTTCGCCGCCTCGTCGAGTTCCCGGTAGGACAGGCTGCCGTCGGCGTGCCGTACCGCCTCCGCCTCCGGGGTGCGGGCGGCCTGCGCGGCCACCATCCGGTGCAGGCAGTCCACGGCGGGCGGGCCCCCGGTCGGGCGCCGGCCGGCGGCCCGGCGGGTGGGCCCGGCGGACCGGGTGGGGGCGCTCACCGGCGGCCACCGGGCAGCGACGCGGCCCGGCCGGTCGCGCCGCCCGGCGGCGGACCGCCGGTCCTGAGCCGTTCCAGCTCGCGGTCGGCCGCCTCCTGCAGGCGGTCCTTGTCGGCCAGGACGATGCTGCCGGGGACGTTGTCGGGCAGTTCGTCCTCGACGTTGCGGATCGGCCGGTAGGCGATCCCGACGGCGGCGAGGGCGAGCGCGCAGAGGCCGGCCACGATCGCCGCGAGGGCCATGCCGCGGCCCGGTCCGCTGCCGACGACCCGGGCCAGCACACCGCCGGGCGACACCATGGGCGCGAAGACGTGCTCGGCGAGGGGCCCGGCGGTGAGGAACCCGGCCGGCACCATCAGCCAGGAGAGCATCTGGCTCATGGAGAGCACCCGGCCCTGCAGTTCCAGCCCCACCTTGGCCTGCACGATGGCCAGCCAGTGCGTGTTCACCAGCGCCGTGGCCAGGCCCATGCCGAACAGGCCGACGGCGGGAAAGAGCGGGCTGGGGTGCAGGCCGACGGTGAGCAGTGACGCGCCGAGCAGCACGACGCCGGCCAGGATGCCGCTGGTACGCCGGGCCGTGCCGCCCCACACGCCCATCAGGACCGAGCCGACGAGCATGCCGACCCCGCTGGCGGCGAGCACCCCGCCCAGCACCGCCGGATCGCCGAACGACAGGGTCAGCGGGGTGACCAGGACCTCGACCATGGCGAAGAAGTAGTTCAGCGACGCGGTCAGCACCACCAGCGCGACCAGGCCGTGCCGGCGGGTGATGAACCGCCAGCCGCCCAGGACCGCCCGCCGGAACGGCTCCTCCTGCTTGACGAAGAGGGTGTCCGGGAAGCGGACCGACAGGGTGACGGTGACCGCGACGGCGAAGGTGAGCAGGTCGATGACGACGATCCCGCGCAACCCGATCGCGATCACCAGCGCGCCGCCGACCAGCGGCGCCAGCACGGTGCTCGTCGCCGTGCCGAGGGAGACGATGCCGTTGGCGCGCCCGTAGTACCGCTTCGGCACCAGTTGCGTGACCGCCGCCAGGTAGGCGGGCTGCTGGAAGGCCGTCGCCACCGCGGTCACGGTGATGGCGGTGAAGACGTGCCAGAGCTGGAGCTGGCCCAGCCAGAGCAGCAGCGCGAGGCTCACCGTGCCGGTGGCGGCCAGGCAGTCCGCGGTGATCATGATCAGCCGCCGGTCCCACCGGTCCGCCAGCGCCCCGGCGACGGGGGAGAGGACCACGGCGGGCAGCAGCGCCAGCACGGTGGCGGTGGCGAAGAGCGAGACCGAGCCGGTCCGTTGGTAGACCCAGAGGCTCATGCCGAAGCCGGTCAGCCCGCTGCCGATGAGCGAGACGAGCTGGCCGATCGCGACCAGGTAGAACACCGTCAGGCTGGGCATCGCGCGGCGCGCCGCGGGCGGCCGGTCGGCCGGCTCCTTCGCGGGCGCGGTGCGCTCGGCCTGCGGTGGTGCGCCGTCGGCCTGCGGTGGTGCGCCGTCGGTCGGCTGCTGCCGCTCGGTGCCGGTCGCGGTCGCCGGGTCGCAGGCCGCCAGGATGATGCTCGCCACCTCGGCGGGCTGGTGCTTGGCGAAGTAGTGGCCGGCCCCCTCGATGACCTCCAGCGACACCCGGTCGGAGAAGAACTCCCACTCCCGGTACCGCTCCTGGTACAGCTCGGTGGCCCGGTCGCCGCTGCCGATGACGCTGACGATCGGGGCGGCGAGCTTGCGGGGCAGCCCCTCGGTGTAGACGGTGGTGTAGTAGTCCTCGACCTTCGCGGAGTCGGCCAGCACCACCCGCATCACGAAGTCCTTCTCACGCTCGTCGAAGACCTCGGTGAAGAAGCCCATCGCGCGCAGCGCTTCCAGCGTCCGCCGCTTCGACCACCAGCGCTCCATCGGGAACCACCGGCGCAGCCAGGTGAACACCCGGCCGGGCAGCCTCGGGGCGGGGAAGTGGGCGCCGACGGCCACGACCGTCACCTCGACGCCGGCCGCCTCGAGCCGGCGGGCCAGCTCCACCGCCTCGGCGCCGCCCACGCAGTGCCCGTATACGGCCACCGGGCCGGTGATCTGGTCGACGACCTCGGCGACGCAGCGGTCCACCAGCTCGTCCATGCCGAGCAGCGGCTCGTCCGGCCGGTTCAGGTCGTGGCCGGGCCGCTCCAGGGCGTACAACGCCACGCCCGGCGGGAGGGCGTCCGCCAGCGGCTGGAAGGTGATCGCGGAGCCGCCGCCGAACGGTACGCAGAGAAGGGTCAGCCGCGTCGGCGTCGCCGGTCGTGCCGGGGTCAGCTCGTGCAGCAGCTGCCCGGCCGAGCCCCCGGTGGCATCGAGGTGCTCGGTCAGCGACCGGATCGTCGGGTGGCGGAACAGGTCGAGGACGCTGATCGCCGGGTCGTTCCCGGAGAGGGCCTTGATGGCCTTGAAGGAGTCCCCGCCGAGGTCGAAGAAGTCGTCGTCGATGCCGACGCTGTCGTAGCCGAGCACCGCAGCCCACCGCTGCGCCAGCGCCTTCCGCAGCGGGGTGTCCGGCGCCGCGGCACCGGCGACCGCGCCGCCGCGGCGGGGTGCGGGCAGCGCCGCCCGGTCGACCTTGCGGTTGGCGTTGAGCGGCATCCGGTCGAGGACCACGAAGGCCGACGGCACCATGTAGTCCGGCAGGTAGGTGCGGGCGAAGGCCCGCCACGGCGCCGGGTCGGCGTCGAAGTCGGCCGTGACGGCCGTCCCCTGGGCCGCGTCCGGGTCCGCGCCGTTCTCCGCGTCGGTGCTCAGCGTCAGGTAGGCCACGATGGTCTTCTCGGCCTCGTCCTCGCGGACCACCACGGCGGCGTCGCGGACCGCCGGGTGGCGGCGCAGCACCGCCTCGATCTCGCCGAGTTCGATGCGGAACCCGCGCACCTTCACCTGCGAGTCGCTGCGGCCGACGAACTCGATGCGGCCGTCGGCCAGCCACCGGCCCAGGTCGCCGGTGCGGTACAGCCGGCCGCCGCCGTTCGGGTCCGGCACGAACCGCTGCGCGGTGAGCACCGGGTCGCCGAGGTAGTCGCGCGCCAGTCCCGCCCCGCCGAGGTACAGCTCACCCACCACGCCCACCGGGACGGGGGTGAGCTGCGCGTCGAGCACGTGGACCCGCATGTTCCCGATGGGACGGCCGATGCTCAGGTGGGTGAAGCCGGGTTCGAGGCGTTCCATCGTGGACCAGACGGCGGCCTCGGTCGGGCCGTACAGGTTCCACAACGCGTCGACCCGCTCGGCCAGCTGCCGGGCCAGCGGCGCGGAGACCGCCTCGCCGCCACACACGGCGGTCAGGCCGGGCGTGCCGGTCCAGCCGGACTCGATCAGCAGCCGCCAGGTCGCCGGGGTGCCCTGCGCCAAGGTGACCCCCTCCGCGCCGAGCAGGCCGGCCAGCCGCGGCGCGTCGTAGGCGACGTCGCGACCCACCAGCAGCATCCGGGCGCCCACCACGAGGGGAAGGAAGAGCTCCGGTACGGACATGTCGAAGGCGAAGCTGGCCATCGCCAGCATGGTGCCGTCGCTGGTCAGGCCCGGCCGGTCGCGCATGGTGGCCAGGGTGTTGACGACGGCGCCGTGGGTCACCCGGACGCCCTTGGGCCGCCCGGTCGACCCGGACGTGTAGATCACGTACGCGAGGTCGTCCGGCCCGGCCAGCGGCTCGGGGTCGGTGTCCGGCTCGGCGTACGGTGCCTCGCCGCCGAGCACCACCTCGCCGGCGTACCCGGCGAACCGGTCGGCCAGCTCCGCCTCGGTGACCAGGACCGGGGCGCCGCTGTGCGTCAGCACGTACCGCTGCCGCTCGACCGGGTAGTCGGGGTCCACCGGGACGTACGCGCCGCCTGCCTTCAGCACCCCGACCAGCGTGACCGGCAGCTCCGGCGAGCGGTGCATGCAGACGGCGACCGGTACGTCGGGGCCGACGCCGGCCCGGCGCAGCCGGTGCGCGAGCCGGTTGGCCCGGGAGTTGAGCTCGGCATAGCTGAGCGTGCTCGCCCCGAACGTCACCGCCGGCCGGTCCGGGTGCGCCGCCACCCGGCGCTCGATCAGCTCGACGAGGGTCGGCACGCGTCCGGCCGGGGCGGCCCAGTCGAGCGCGGTGGCGGTGTCGTTCCACTCGTCGAACCGGGCCAGCTCGGCGGGGGTCAGGACGGCCACGTCCGCCAGCCGGACGCCGGGGTCGGCGACCGCGGCGGCGAGCAGCGTCTCCAGGTGCCCCATCAGCCGCTCGGCGGTCGCCGCGTCGAACAGGTCGGTGTTGTACTCCAACCGGAACCGCAGCCCCTCGTCCACCTCGTACGCGTACAGGGCCAGGTCCTGCTGGGCGATGCCCGGCTCGACGGCGAACGGCACCATCCGCAGCCCGGCCGTCCCCAGCTCCCCCCGGTCGGGGACGTTGAGCAGGTTGAACATCACCTGGAACAGGGGGTTGCGGCTGAGGTCGCGGGGCGCGTCGACCAGGTCCACCAGCCGCTCGAACGGCACCTCCTGGTGGTCGTACGCCCCCAGCGCGGTGCGCCGTACCTGCCCGAGCAGCTCCTCGAAGGTCCAGTCGCCGTCGATCACCGTCCGCAACGGCAGCATGTTGACGAAGAAGCCGACCATCGGTTCCAGCTCCGCGCGGACCCGTCCGGCGACCGGTGTGCCGACGCAGATGTCGCGCTGGCCGGTGTAGCGCCAGAGCAGGGCCTTCAGCGCGGCCAGCACCGTCATCGCCAGGGTGGCGCCCCGGGCCTGGCTGAACCGGCGCAGCTCGTCGGCGGCCGCTCGGGACAGGACGCGGGTGCGGACCGCGCCCTCGAACGTCTGCACGGGCGGCCGGGGCCGGTCGGTCGGCACCTCCAGGGCACTCGCCATCCCGTCGAGCTGCCGGCGCCAGTACCGCATGGCGTCGCTGTCGGTGTCCGCCATCCGGCTGCGCTGCCAGCGCGCGTAGTCCCCGTACTGGACGGCCAGTTCGGGCAGCGGCGACGGGCGACCGTCGCGGACGGCGTCGTAGAGCGTGGCCACCTCGCCCGCGATGACGCCGAGGGACCAGCCGTCGGAGACGGTGTGGTGCATGGTCAGCGACAGCACGTGCCGGTCGTCGGCGATCCGCAGCAGCACGGCCCGGAACAGCGGCCCCCGGGCCAGGTCGAACGGGCGGCGGACGTCGGCGGCCAGGGCCTCGTGGGCCCACGGCGGCACCGCCTCGGCGACCGCCGGCTCCACGATGGTCCGCCGCACCGGCGCGTCCGCGCCGTCGGCGTCCGGCGGTGCGGACACGATCGGCAGGTCGACCGGGGCCGGCGGCCGCACCTCCTGCACCGGGTCGCCGTCGGGTCCGGTCGGGAAGACGGTACGCAGCGACTCGTGCCGCCGGACCAGCTCGGCCAGCGCCCCGCGCAGCGCCTCCACGTCGAGGGCGCCGTCGAGCAGCAGCGCCGTGCCGACGGTGTAGGCGTCCTGGTGGTACGCCTGGTCGAGGAACCAGAGCCGGTGCTGCCCGGAGGAGAGCGGCGCCGCTGGGGCGTCGGCGCCGGCGCGGGGGATTGCCAGCTCGGCCGGTTTGGCCGGCGCGGGGGTGGGGCGTTCGGCGGCGGCCGGTGCGGCGGGGACGGTGCCGGTCGCCGGCAGCGCCGCCGCGATCCCGGCGACGGTCGGCTGCGCGAAGACCGCCTCGAGCGGCAGCGCCACGCCGAGCCGGGCCCGCAGCCGCACCACGAACTGGGTGGCGAGCAGCGAATGCCCACCCAGCTCGAAGACGTTGTCGAGCACCCCGATCGGCCGGATGCCGAGCAGCTCGGTCCAGATCTCCGCCACGCACCGCTGTTCCGGCGTGCTCGGCTCGACGTAGGCCGTGCTGAGGGCCGGCCGGTTGCCGGCGTCGACCGGTTCGGGCGCGTCCGGGGAGGCCGGGGGCGTCACCGGCGGGGCGGGCGGGAGCTCCGCCAGGTTGGTGCGCGGCGCCGCGTCCACCCAGTAACGGTGCCGCTCGAACGGGTAGCCGGGCAGCGCCAGGCGGCGGCGCGGACCGTCGTGGAACCGGTGCCAGTCGACCGGTACGCCGGAGAGCCACAGCCGGCCGACCGCGTCGAGCAGCGTGGTGAGGTCGTCGGCGTCGGCACGCGGATGCCGCATCGCCGCCACCACCTGGCCGGGCCGCAGGCCGGCCAACCGCGCCAGGCCGCCGAGGGCGTGCCCGGGGCCCAGCTCCGCGAGGACCACGTCCTGCTCGGCGAGGAGCGCGGCCGACTCGGCGAACCGCACCGGCCGGCGCATGTGCCGCACCCAGTACTCCGGATCCGTGACCTGCCCGGGGGTGACCGGGCCGCCGGTCAGGTTGGCCAGGTAGGGCCGCGCGGGTTCGGAGTAGGTGACTCGGCGGGCGTGCGCGGCGAACTCGTCGAGCACCGGATCGAGCAGGGCCGAGTGGTAGCCACGGGTGACCCGCAGCGGGCGGCAGTCCACCCCGTCGCGGGTCAGCCGCCCGCGAAGCTCCTCGATCGCCTCGGGAGCACCGGAGAGCACGCACAGCTCGGGGGCGTTCACGGCCGCCAGCGACAGCCCCTCGCCCAGCAGCCCGGCCACCGCCGACTCGGGCAGGCTCACCGCGAGCATCGCCCCGGGCGGGGTCCGCCCGACCAGCTCACCCCGGGCGCAGACCAGGCGCAACGCGTCGGCCAGGGAGAAAACGCCGGCGAGGCACGCGGCGACGTACTCGCCGAGGCTGTGCCCCACCATCAGGTCCGGGGTCACGCCCCGGGCGAGCAGCGCGCGGGCCAGCGCGTACTCGGTGACGAAGAGCGCGGGCTGGACCAGCCGGGGCTGCGCGAGCAGCCGCTCCGCCCCGGCCTGGCCGCCGGCCGCCGGGCAGAGCAGGGTACGCAGGTCGAGCCCCAGGTCGTCGCGGATCAGCTCGGCGCACTCGTCCACCACGGCCCGGTAGGTGGGCTCCGCGCGATACAGGCCGGCGCCCATCGCCACGTGCTGGGCGCCGTGCCCCGGGAAGGCGAACACCAGCGGCCGCCGGCCGCCGGGCTCGGTGCCGCTGAACTGCCGCTGCGGCGAGTCGAGGGCGGCCAGCGCGTCGGCGTGGTCCGCCGCGACGAGGAAGCGCCGGTGGGGCATCGACTGGCGCCGGCCCAGGTTGGCCGCGACGTCGGCGAGGTCCACCTCGGAATGGGCGTCGAGCCAGGCGCGGAGCTGGCGCGTCTGCCGCTCCAGTGACTCGGCCGTACGGGCCGACACGACCAGCAGCTGCGGCCCCGGCTCCGGCGCGGCCGGTGGCGCGACCGCGGTGGCCGGCGGCTCCTCCAGCACCACGTGGGCGTTGGTGCCGCCGATGCCGAACGAGCTGACCCCGGCCCGGCGAGGTCCGTCGGCGGGCCACGGGCGGGCGGTGTCGTTGAGGTAGAACGGGCTGCCCGCGAAGTCGATCGCCGGGTTGGGCCGGCTCACGTTGATCGTCGGCGGCAGCGTACGGCTCCACAGCGCCATGATCGTCTTGATCAGGCCGGCCACCCCGGCCGCGGCGTCGGTGTGCCCGATGTTGGCCTTGACCGAGCCGAGGGCGCAGAAGCCGCGCTCGTCGGTGCCGCGCCGGAACGCCTCGGTCAGGGCGGTCACCTCGATGGGGTCGCCGAGGCTGGTGCCCGTCCCGTGGGCCTCCACGTAGCCCACCGATCGGGGGTCCACGCCGGCCGCGGCCAGCGCGCTGCTGATCACCTCGACCTGCCCGTCGACGCCCGGCGCGGTGTACCCCGTGCGGCGGCCCCCGTCGTTGTTGACGGCCGAGCCGCGGATCACGGCGTAGACGGTGTCGCCGTCGGCGACCGCGTCCTCCAGCCGTTTGAGGGCGACGATGCCGACCCCGCTGGATTCGATGCTGCCGCGCGCGTCGGCGCTGAACGGGCGGCAGTGCCCGTCGGGGGAGTAGATCCCACCGTCGTGGTAGAGGTAGCCGCGGCGCTGGGCGGGGAAGACGCTGACCCCGCCGGCCAGGACCAGATCGGACTCGCCGGTCAGCAGGCTCTGCCGGCCGAGGTGCACGGCCACCAGCGAGGTCGAACAGGCCGTGGCGACGGTGACCGCCGGGCCGGTCAGGTCGAGCTTGTAGGCGACCCGGCTGAGCAGGAAGTCCTTGTCGTTGCCGATGGACAACTGGTGCTCGCCGACGGCGCTCGTCAGCTCGGGGTGGCTGCTCAGGTGGTCGAGCAGGTAGGTGCTGCGACCCGACCCGGCGAACAGGCCGATCCGTCCGCGGTGGCCGGACGGGTCGTAGCCGGCGTGCTCCAGCGCGTGCCAGGCGCACTCCAGCAGGAGCCGGTGCTGCGGGTCGAGGGTCTGCGCCTCGCGGGGCGTGATGCCGAAGAAGGTCGCGTCGAACTCGTCGATCCCCGGCAGCCAGGTGCCGGCGCGGACGTACGCCGGGTCGTCGAGCCGGGCCGGGTCCGCGCCGTCGGCCAGCATCTCCTCGACGGTGAACTCCCGGACCGACTCCACCCCGGCGCGGATGTTGTGCCAGTACTCGTCGACCGTCGCCGCCCCGGGGAAGCGGCCGGCCATGCCGACGACGGCGATCAGGCCGCTGGGCCGGCCGGTGTCGTCGCTCACGCCGGGCCGGGCGACGCGGACCGGCGCGGCGGCGGGGCGCGGGGCGGCCGGGGCGGTCGCCGCCGAAGAGGTGGCGGTGGCCAGGAACGCCGTCAGGGACTCGACCGTGGGGTTGCGGAACAGGTCGGTGACCGTGACGACGTCACCGAGCTCGGCGCGCAGCCGCTCCAGGACGGTCAGCAGGCGCATCGAGTGGCCGCCGAGGTCGAAGAAGGTGTCCCGCACCCCGATCTGCGCGACGCCGAGCACGTCGCGCCACACGTCCAGGACCAGCCGTTCGAGGCGTACCCGGGTGGAGTCCCACTGGGCGGGGCCGGGACCGGCGGGCGCTGCCACCGGTACGTCGTGCGCGGGTCGCTGCCGCGGCACGTCGGGTGCGCGGCCGGGTGCGGGCAGCGCCGCGGCGTCCACCTTCCCGTTGCCGGTCAGCGGCAGCGCGTCCAGGAAGACGAAGGCGGCGGGGACCAGGTAGGACGGCAGCTCGGCGGCGAGGGCCGTCCGGAGGGCCGGGGCGTCCCGGCCGGTCTGCGCCCCGCCCGCCACGTACGCGACGAGCTGCGGGTCGTCGGGGTCGTCCCGGCGCAGCTGCACCGTCACGTCGCTGTCCGGCAGGTTCCGCCGGACGGCCGCCTCGATCTCGCCGCACTCCACCCGGAAGCCGCGCAGCTTGACCTGGCTGTCGGTGCGGCCCAGGTATTCGAGGTTCCCGTCGGGGCGCAGCCGCACGAGGTCACCGGTGCGGTACAGCCGGGCGCCGGGAACGGACGAGAACGGGTGCGGGACGAACCGCTCGGCGGTCAACCCCGGCTGGTGCAGGTATCCGCGCGCCACCCCCGCCCCGCCGACGTACAGCTCGCCGACCACGTCGGCCGGCACCGGGTTCAGCCACCCGTCGAGCACGTACAGCTCGGTGTTGGCGATCGGCCGGCCGATCGGGACGGAGCCGTCGGCCGGGGTGGCCGGGTCGACCTCGTAGGCGGCGCAGCCGACCACGGTCTCCGTCGGGCCGTACTCGTTGACCAGCGCGGTGCCGGGCGCGTGGGCCCGCCAGGGGGCCACCTGGTCGGCGCGCAGGTTCTCGCCGCCGATGACGAAGCACCGGGTGCGGTCGGCCAGCTCGGCGGGGCGGAGCTGATGGTTGACCAGGTCGAGCTGCGCCGGGGTGATCTTGACCAGCCCGAACGCCGGTCGCTGGTCGCGCAGCGCCTCGCCCAGCGCCTCGGGGCCGAGGTGCTCGCCGATCATCCGCACGGTGGCCCCGCCGGCCAGCGGGACCAGCAGGCTCGTGACGGTCAGGTCGAACCCGATCGACGAGTGCAGCGGGACGACGTCCCCCGGCTGCAACCGGTAGGCCTGGGCCGCCCAGCGCACGTAGTTGCACACCCCGCGATGGGTGACCATGACGCCCTTGGGACGGCCCGTGGACCCGGAGGTGTAGATGACGTACGCCAGGTCCTCCGCCGTCGGCGCCGGCCGGCGGCGCGGCCGTCGCCTCGGCCCCGAGCCGTTGCCGCCACGACCGGGCTCGGCCGCCGGGTCCGCCGGGTCCGCCGGGCCGCCCGGCGGGTCCGCGCCCGGCACCAGCAGCGCCGTGCCGTCCGGCACCAGGTGCGCCAGCTCGGGGCAGGTGAGCACGACCGGAGCGGCCGTGTCGTCGACCAGGTACCGCAGCCGGGCGGGCGGGTGGGACGGATCCATGGGTACGTAGGCCGCGCCGGTCTTCAGCACGGCGAGGACCGCCACGGCGAACGGGGTCGCCCGCGGCAGCAGCACCCCCACCAGGCTGCCGATGCCGACGCCCCGGCGGCGCAGCGTCTCCGCCAGCGCCTCGGCGCGGGTGTGCAGCTCCTGGTAGCTCAGCGCGGTCTCGTCGTCGGTCACCGCCACCCCGGCGGGGGTCCGCCGCGCCTGCCGCTCGATCAGCACGTGGACCAGGTCGTCCGGTTCGGCGGGGACGGCGGTGCGGTTCGACTCGACGACGAGCTGCCGATACTCGTCCGGGGTGAGCATCGCGGCCGAGCCGACCGGCGCGCCCGGGTCGGCCACCAGCGACCGCAGCAGCGTCTGGAGGTGCCCGGCGAGGCGGCGCATCGCGTCGTCGAAGAGGTCGGTGCGGTACTCCAGCACGGTCCGCAGGCCGTCGGCGTGCTCCCGTACCGAGACGGTGAGGTCGAACTTGGCGGTGCCGGTCGGTACCTCGATCGGGGTGACGTCGAGGCCGTCGAGGCGCGGGGGCGACGCCTCCCGGCCGTACACGAACATCACCTGGAACAGCGGGCTGACGCCGGGCCGGCGGGCCGGGCGCAGCGCCTCGACCAGCGTGCCGAAGGGCAGCTCCTCGTTGCCGAGGGCATCGAGCACGGCGGTGCGCACCCGCCCGAGCAGCGTCTCGAACGACGGGTTGTCCTCCAGCCGGGCCCGGATGGCGACGGTGTTCAGCAGCAGCCCGACGAGCTGCTGCGTCTCGGCCCGCTGCCGGTTCGCCACCGGCGTGCCCACCACGATGTCGCGCTGCCCCGTCCAGCGCGCCAGCAGCACCTGGACAGCGGCGAGCAGGACCATGTACGGGGAGACCCGCGCCCGTTGGCACAGCGCCGTCAGCGCCTGCGCGGGCATGTCCAGCGGCACCGACAGGGTGGACCCGGCACCGGACGGTACGGCGGGCCGTGGCCCACGGGTGGGCAGGTCGAGCAGGGCGGGCGCGTCGGCGAGCCGGCTGCGCCAGTACTCGCGCTGGGCGGCCGCCTCCGCTCCGCCCAGCCACTCGTGCTGCCACGCCGCGTGGTCGCGGCAGTCGACGCCGACCGGGTGGAGCTGCGCGGGGCGTCCCGCCCGGTGTGCGGCGTAGAGCCGCTCCCACTCGTCGTGCAGGATGCCCAGCGACCACTCGTCGACGGCGACGTGGTGCAGGGTCAGCAGGAGCACGTGCTCCTCCGGCGCGCAGCGCAGCAGGCTGGCCCGCAGCACCGGCCCGCGTTCCAGGTCGATCGGGGTACGCGCCTCGGCGTGGAGCCGGGCCTGCAGCTCCTGGTCACGCTGCCAGGCGGGCAGCCCGCTCAGGTCGTGCATCCACAGCAGCCCCGGGCGCGGCTGGTGGACGACCTGGACCAGGTGCTGCGCCGCACCGTCCGGCGCCGCGTCCACGCCTGCCGGGCCGGCCGGGGCGTCCGCCGCCGGCGCGAGGGTGGTGCGCAGGGCGGCGTGCCGGGCCACCAGATCGTCGAGCGCCGCCGACAGCGCCGCCACGTCCAGCGGCCCCCGGAGCCGGTACGCCAGCGGCACGAGGTAGGTGGCCGACTCGGGGTCGAGGCGGCTCAGGTGCCACATCTGGCGTTGCGCGTAGGTGGCCGTGGCCGGGCCGACGTCGTCGGGGTCGACCCGGCGCGACGCCACGGGCGTCGTCTGCCGGGACCTCAGGACGTCGGTCATCGCGTCCGCCTCCTCTGTACCCACACCGACCGGAGCGGCGCCGCCGACGTGGCGGCCCGCTCCACCGGTTGCTCGTAGTTCACAAGCCCGAGATCCGTCGACGACCACCGTCGAGCCGGCGTCGGCCCGGCGTGCTCGATCAGGACTGCGGGCACGGTGCCGGATGCGGTGACACGACCGGCCGGCGGGTTGATTCCCGCAGCTCGGAACGTACTCGCGCCCGTTCCCGTGAACAGTCATTCATGTGACACGTGTACATCTCTCGATAGCTGGAGCTGTTCCACATCATGGCACCGATGATCTTCGGCGGGATCGCCGGATCGTGTCAGCTGTCGATGCGTTCGGGGGCGGCGTTTGCACGTTCGTCTATTCCTCGCCGACGGAAACAGCGACGACGCGGAAGGCGACCACCTCCGGTGCCGCGAACACCACCGGTACGGCGGACCGAACGGTCGCCGACCCTGACCGAGTGCGGGAGGACGCCGCGCCGGTGTCCCGAATCGCCCCTCCCACGCCTGCGGGCACCGATGGCGCCCCGGCAGCCACGCCGACGGCTTCGTCGTGGTCTTGTCCGCAACGGCAGCGGACAGGCATGCCGGTGACGTTCGTGGGTAAGCGGCTGCCCGCAGTGGCCGAGGAGGGGGACCCATGGGTGACGCGGCGGCGGGACGGTCCGGAGCATCCGCAGGAGTGGTCGGTCCGACCGAGCGCCTGGCTGCCGAGGTGGCCGAGGTGGTGCGGGAGGAGATCCGGCAGGTACGCGCCCATGTGGTGCGGTCGGCCCGTCCGGCGGGCGCCGGCCTGGCGCTGCTCGCCACCGCCGGCGGGTGTCTCGTCCTGGGGGCCGGGGCCGCCTCGGCGACCGCGCTGCGCGTGCTGGAGAGCTTCCTGCCCCGCCGGCTGGCCACCGCGGGACTCACCGCGGGCTACTTCGCTGCCGCCGTGGTGCTGGGCCGGGCGGGCCTGCAGCAGCTGCGGGCGGCCGGCGGCGGCTCGGCCTGGCTGGCCGACGAGATGCAGGACGCCGTCTCCGCGACCGCGAGCCAGGTGGTGCCGGCCGGGGCCGCCGCCGTTCGGGAGGAACTCGACCGGTGGGGTTCCGCCCGACGGGACGGGTGACCTCGACGGCCGCGCGCGCGTCGGCCGTGGCGTCGCCGGTGAGCCCCGGACACGTGAACCTCGCCCTGGGTCGAGGGGCCGGCAGGCATAGGCGGTGCAGGCCCGGGTAGCTGCCACCCATGGCGCGATACACGAAGCCCGAACTCAGGGAGCAGCTCAAGGAAGAGATCAAGGCTTCCGACAAGGGCGGCAGGCAGGGGCAGTGGTCGGCGCGTAAGTCGCAGCTGCTCACCCAGGAGTACAAGAAACGCGGCGGCGGTTTCCAGGGCCCCAAGGACGAGCGGCAGAAGTCCCTGCAGCGTTGGGGCGAGGAGAAGTGGCAGACCAAGGAGGGCGACACCCGCGCGCGTCGCGACGGCACCACGAGTCGTTACCTGCCGAAGCGGGCCTGGGAGGAGCTCTCCGAGGGCGAGAAGCGCGCGACGGACAACAAGAAGCGCGCGGCGTCTCGATCCGGCAAGCAGTACGTGTCCAACACCGGGTCGGCCAAGCAGGCGCGCCGGGACGCCACCACGGCCGGCCGGCTGTCGGAGCTGCCGGTCGCCGAGGCGGCCAAGCTCGTCCGCGGCCTCGACACCGGGCAGCTCAAGACCGCCCTGCGGCGCGAGCGCGAGGGCAAGGCGCGTAAGACGCTCCTCCAGCGCCTCGAAGCGGAACTCGGCCGGCGGTGATCGGAGCGGGTCACGAACAGCGGCCACCCGAGAGCCGGGTGGCCGCTCTCCCTGCGCAGAGGCTTCGCCTTCCCCGGCCCTGACCAGGTCTCGTCAGCCGGGTGACGAGGTCCGGCCGGCCCGGTGCAGCCCGAGCAGGGCGACCAGGGCGAGGAGGATGACGGCGACGGCGAGCTCGATGGCGGTCCGGGGCAGGCCGCCGCCGTAGACCACGAGGAAGCCGGCGATGACGGTGGGCAGGCCGAAGCCGACGTACGACACGATGTAGAGCACGGAGAGCACACCGGCGCGTTGGTGCGCCTCGACCAGCGGCAGGACCGTCTTGAGGCTGCCGGTGAAGCCACCACCGAAGCCGATGCCCCCGAGCGCGATGCCGACGAAGAAGCCGGCCAGGGATTCGGCGGCGATCGACACCAGCGTGATGATCATGCCCAGGATGAGGGCGGCGATCGCCGTGTGCATCACGGTCCGCGCGGCGGCGTTGCGCAGCAGGAGGATGGCGCCGACCCCGAAGAGGGAGAAGACGAAGACGACCAGGCCGCCGACCACGATCGACATCTCCATGAGGGCGCGCACGAGCGCCGGGCCGAGGGCGAGGAAAAAGCCGGCCAGCGCCCAGACGGCGAAGACCACCGGGGCGACGGCCAGTACCGGCCCGCGGACGGCGCGGGGCAGCGTGACCTGCGGCCGCAGGCTCTGCAGCGCCCCCTTCATCGGCGTGACCGTCTCCGCCATCAGCGCGACCCCGATGCCCTGGATCAGCAGGACGACGAGCAGGACCACGTACACCAGTCGGGTCGGCGCGGGCAGGAACTGGACGAGCAGCGCCGAGAGCAGAGCACCGATCCCGGTGCCGACACCGGGGGCGAGAGCGTTCGCGAGCGTGCCGCGGGCGCGGTCGATGTCGAGCATGGCGGCACCGGCGGTACCGATCGCGGCGCCGGCCGAGAGCCCCTGCACGATGCGGGCGACCACCAGCGCGGATACGCCGTTGGCGACGATGAAGATGACCAGCGAGACCGCCTGGACGGCGATCGCCACGAGCAGCACCGGCCGCCGCCCGACGTGGTCGGAGAGCTTGCCGACCGTGAGCAGGGAGGCCAGCACCGCGACGGCGTAGACGGCGAAGATCACCGTCGTGGAGATCGGCGAGAACTGCCAGCGCATCTGGTAGATCTCGTAGAGCGGGGTCGGCGCCGCCGATGCGGCCACGAAGCTCACGAGGATCGAGGCGAGCAGCAGCAGGGCGACCTTCGGCGAGAGACGCCTCGTCTCGGCGGTACTCATCAGACGTGCTCCTCGGGTGAGCTGCGAGCGGCGGTCCGGCACGGAGGCGGACGGTGTCTAGGGACCGAAGGTGAAGGCGTACGCGCGCAAGCCGGGCCGGTCGGCGACGAGGGTCAGCAGGTGGTCGTCCCGGGACGCGGCGGCGACGAGCCGGATCATGGCGGCCCGGTCGACGTGCGCGATCGCGTCCGGGTCGACGTCGGCGCCGCGCTCGTCGCCGATCGGCTCTCCGTCGAGCAGCACCCTGACCGCGGCCTGCCCGGCGGGCCCGGGGTCGACGACGAGGTTCACCTCGCCGGCGTTGAAGGGCACGGCCAGCTCGCCGGTGCCGCCGGCGAGTTCGACGTACTCCTTGCTGGTCGCCCAGTCGCCGCTCAGGGCGAACGTGCCCGGCAGGCTGCGCGCGGCGCCGAGGTACGTCTCGGGCGTGACGCCGACGTACGAGGGCGGCCCGGTCCGGGCGAAGGTCATCGTCTCCTGGCTGACCGGCGGGAGCCTGGTGCCGGGCGCCCGGATCTCGAGAAGCCGCCGGATCTCCGACTCCACCCGCTCGTAGCTGCCCTCGCCGACCCACCGGTCGACGAGCCTGCCGTCCGCGTCGAAGAGGTACTTCGCCGGCCAGGCGTCGTTGCCGAGGGCCCGCCAGAACGTGAAGTCGTTGTCGATCGCAATGGGATGCGTCAGGCCGTGGTCGCGGATCGCCCGGTCGATGTTCTCGGCGTGCCTGCCGAACTCGAACTCGGGCGCGTGCACGCCGATGACGGTCAGCCCCAGGTCGGCGTAGTCGCGGTGCCACGCCTTGACGTACGGCGCGGTGCGGATCCAGTTGATGCAGGTGTACTCCCAGACGTCGATCAGGACCACCCGGCCGTGCAGCGCATCCGGGGTCAGCGGCGGCGAGTTCACCCACCGCTGGCCGGCGAAGGTCGGAAGCCGCATGGCCACCGCGGTCACCGCGGCGACCGGGAGGTGGCCGGGAGGTGCTCCGCGGTCCGCTGCGCGGTGGCGCCCGGGACGACGATCCGGCACGGGCGTACGACGGTCGGCATCGACATGAGACTCCCCAGTCCGCTGGGTTCCTGGACCTGCCCGGGTGCGGGCGACGGAAGACGATCGAGAGCGGCGCGGGCCGCCCGCCCCCGCAGGGCGGCGTCGCGCCCTGACCGCCGCGCGAGCGGTGCCCCCGGTGCCGCCGGTGGTTCCTCGCGATGTCGTGCTCAGCGTAGCCACGCGTCAGGGCGCGCGAGCCTGAAAGCCGAGTTCATCCCGCTCCGGTGGTCCCTCCTGGGGGCTACCGGACGCCGCCGGTCACCCACTCGTGCCGCCCGGTCCGTCCGGCCGGCCCGTCGCGCAGTGCGCGGTGAGAACCTTCGGTGTCCGATCCCGTGCACGGGACTCTCGCACAATTCCGCGGCACGGCAGCGATTCCTGACCGCTTTTGTATATCCGCCGGGACGGTGCCCCGGAAAACGGCGCTCCCCGCCCGGCGAAAAGCGGGGAAGAAGTCTGGTTTGGGGCTCCGGCCGGGGGTACTGGATCGGCACCGACAGACAGAAAAGAGAGGTGCCACATGATTGGCCAGGAGCATGCGACCACTGTCATCGGCCGTGAGGTCTTCGACCGCGACGGCGACAAGATCGGCACGGTAGGCCAGGTCTGGGCCGACGGGGCCGGCCAGCCGGCGTGGGCCAGCGTCCGTACCGGCTTCTTCGGGATGAACGAGTCGCTGGTGCCCCTGCAGTCGGCGGCGCTGGACGGTGACCGGCTGACCGTGCCGTTCGACAAGGGGCGGGTGAAGGACGCGCCGAACGTCGACGTCTCCCACGACGAGCCGCTCAGCGGCGAGGAGGTCGCCGACCTCTACCGGCACTACGGCCTGAGCTGGGACGAGTCCTACCGGGACCACGGCTCGGCCGGTTACTCCGGCGCCGACGCGTCCTACCAGGCCGGCGCCGGGCACGACACCTCCGGTCCGAACACCGACGACGCCATGACCCGCTCGGAGGAGCGGCTCCACGTCGGCACCGAGCGGGAGCAGGCCGGCAAGGCGCGGCTGCGTAAGTACGTGGTGACCGAGCACCAGCAGGTGACCGTGCCCGTCCAGCGCGAGGAGGTCCGGCTGGAGCGCGAGCCGATCACCGACGCCAACGTCGGCAGGGCGATGGACGGCCCGGCCATCAGCGAGGAGGAGCACGAGGTCACGCTGCACGCCGAGCGGCCCGTGGTCGCCAAGGAGGCCGTGCCGGTCGAGCGGGTCCGCCTGGGCAAGGAGACCGTCACCGACACCGAGACCGTCGGCGGCGAGGTCCGCAAGGAGCGCATCGAGGCCGACCTGCCCGACGAGGGTCGCCGCGACCTGAACTGAGTGCCGCGAAAATGCGGTGCCGCCTCCGAAATTGGTGCGGAGGTGGCACCGCATTTCCGTGCGTGGGATCCGATGGTCGGAGGAGTCTTGGGTGTCACGTGGGCGGGTAGATCGGATCCTGGAAATGCTTCTATAGGCATGGAGGGCGATTCGATGAAAGACAATTTTGGCGACGCGGTGGGTGACGCGCTTCCGCTCAGTGATGTTGTTCCTGCCCAAGGCGGTCGCCTTCGTGGCGATCCTGGTGGTGGGCTGGCTGATCGCCAAGGCCGTACTGAAGATCGTGGACAAGGTCCTGGAGCGGGTCCACTTCGACCGGGCCGTCGAGCGGGGCGGCATCAAGACCGCGCTGGCCCGGTCGAAGTACGACGCCAGCGACATCGTGGCCAAGCTCGCCTACTACGGGGTCCTGCTGGTCACCCTGCAGCTGGCCTTCGGCATCTGGGGCCCGAACCCGATCTCCGACCTGATCCGCGGCGTGGTCGCCTGGCTGCCGAAGGCGTTCGTCGCCATCGTCATCGTGGTCGTCGCCGCCGCGATCGCCAAGGCCGTCAAGGACCTCATCTCCAGCGCCCTCGGTGGCCTGTCCTACGGCCGGGTGCTGGCCACCATCGCCTCGGTGTTCATCCTCGGCCTGGGCATCATCGCCGCGCTCAACCAGATCGGTGTCGCCACCGCGGTCACCACTCCGGTGCTGATCGCCGTGCTCGCCACCGTCGGCGGCATCCTCGTCGTCGGCGTCGGCGGCGGCCTGGTCCGGCCGATGCAGAGCCGCTGGGAGAACTGGCTCACCCGCGCTCAGGAGGAGTCGCAGACCATCGCCGCCCACACCCGCGCCTACCAGGCCGGTCGCCGGGACGCCGAAGCGGCGATGGCCACCATGCCGCCGGCCCAGCCGGTGGGCGGACCGGGCGTGGAAGCCGGCAACGAGGCCACCATGGTCATCCCCGAGGCGGGCCGCGCCAACTACCGCTGATCGTCGACGATCGAACGAGTGGAGGGCGGGCACCGGTCCTCCGGACCGGTGCCCGCCCTCGCGCTGTGCGCACCCCGCGCACCGTTGGCGGCGCCGAGGCGTCAGGCAGCGACGGCCTGCGCGACGACGTGGGTGTCCTCGTACAGGTGCAGACGGACGATCTTGCTGTTCTGCACGGTGAAATGGAAGGCCACCGGCGTGGTGAAGGTCCGGTTGTTCGCCTTCACCGTGTGGGTGAACCGGCCCAGCCACACCGCGTCGTCGCCGTCGACGAGCAGCTTGTCGAACTCGACGACGCTCTTCCCGGCGACGAGGGCCGGCCAGAGCAGCGTGAAGTACTCGGGTACCTCCCGGCGGTGGGTGCGACGCCCGGTCCAGGGCAGGCTTTCGTCACCCGGGACGTACCAGTCGATCTCTTCGGCGAAGACGTCCGCGATGCGGTCCGGATCGCCCGCGCCGAGCAGTTGGAAGAAGGTCTGGACCGTTTCCCGGACCGTTGCCTCCCGAGCGGTGCCATGCGACATCAGAAACTCCGTATGGGGACAGGCGGTGGCGTCGGCCACCGCGAGAGTGGAACTGTGCGGTCAGCTGCGGAAGCCGGTCGCATCCGCGCTGCTCACCGCGCGTCGAGGACCTGTTCGGCGTACGCCCAGAGCCGGTCGGCGGCGGCCGGGTCGACCGCGTGCTCGGCCACGCCGGTGCTCGGCTCCGGGCCACCCGGCACGACCTCCGCCTCTTGGTTGTCGTCCTCGAAGTAGCGGCCGCTGACGCCCTCGACCAGTGGCGACGCGGCGAGCAGCACCGAGGTCGCCGCGCCCTGTGCCGGGCTCTTGTAGTACGACGGCGTGACGAGGTTGCCCGCCTCGTCCATCGCCCCGAAGGCGCGCATCGTGTCGGCGTCGAGGTGGCGTTGCAGGTTGGTGTGGACGTACCCCGGCGTGAAGGCGTTGGCGGTGATCCCGTCGCCGGCCCACCGCCGCGCGATGCCGACCGCGAGCAGGACGTCCGCGGTCTTGGACTGGCCGTACGCGGTCCACGGGTCGTACGCGCGCCGGGTGAACTGCGGGTCGTCGAAGTCGACCCCGGCCCGCAGTTGAGCGCCCGAGCTGACCACCACGACCCGGGCCGACCCGGCGGCCCGGAGGTTGTCGCGCAGCCCGCGGGCGAGCGCGAAGTGGCCCAGGTAGTTGGTGGCGAGCTGGAGTTCCCAACCCTCGGCGGTCAGTTGCCGCTGCGGCACCGCCATGATCCCGGCGTTGGCGATCAGGGCGTGCAGCGGGCCCTCCCAGCCGGCGACGAACGCGTCGACCGAGTCCAGGTCGGCCAGGTCGAGCGCCGCGGCCCGGACGGCGCCCGGGGCGGCCGCGGCGAACTCCTCGACCAGGCCCGCCGCCCGTGCGGGCTCACGGGTGGCGACGGTGACCTCCGCCCCCGCTCCGGCGAGGGCACGCACCGTTTCCGCGCCGATGCCGGAGGCGCCGCCGGTGACGATGATCCGGCGCCCGGTGAGGTCGACACCGTCGAGGATCTCGGCGGCGGTGGTCCGGGCGGTGAACGGGGTGGTCACGCGCGTGGTGCTGGTCATGGCGGCAACGCTACGAGCGCTCGGCCCGGACTGCCTATAGTCTGAACTCTTACATTCTTTCGTGTGCGTCCAAGGGGGCAGGGATGGACCCGTTGGAGGACGTGCTGTCGCTGTTGCAGGTGTCGAGCTATCTGTCGTGCGGTATGTCCGCCGGCGGGCGCTGGGCGGTCGCCTTTCCGCCGCCGGCCGGGCTGAAGTTCAACGCCGTTCGCCGGGGCGACTGCTGGCTCCGGGTGGACGGCCTGCCCGATCCGGTCCGGCTTCACGAGGGCGACTGTTTCGTGCTGACCCGGCCGCGCCCGTTCACCCTCGCCAGCGACCTGGCGCTGCCGGCCGAACCCGCGCATCCCCTCTTCGCGGCGGCCGGGGACGGCGTGGCCCGGGCCGGAGAAGGCGATGAGGCGTTCCTGATCGGCGGTGGGTTCGACTTCGTCGGGCGGGCTCGCGAGCTGCTGCTCGACGATCTGCCGCCGGTCCTGCACGTGTCCGCCTCGACCCCGGAGGCCGCGACGGTGCGGTGGGCGGTGGGGGAGATCGACGTCGAACTGCGGCGCCGGCCGATGGGGGGAACGCTGGTCGCCGAACACCTGGCGCTGGTCATGCTGATCCGCATCCTGCGCCTGCATCTGGAGCGCGATCCGGGCAGAACGGCGGGCTGGCTGGCCGGGCTGGCGGACCCGACGGTCGCCGCCGCGCTGCGCGGCATGCACGCCCGGCCCGCCCACCCCTGGACCGTGGCGGAGCTGGCCCGAGCCGCGGCCGTCTCCCGGTCCACGCTGGCCGCCCGGTTCAAGGACGTGGTCGGCAAGGGTCCGCTGGAGTACCTCACCCACTGGCGGGTCGAGCTGGCAGCCGAGCGGATCCGCCGTGGCGAGACCCTCGCGACCGTCGCCCGGTCCGTCGGCTACGGCTCGGAGAGCGCCTTCAGCGTGGCCTTCAAGCGGACCATGGGCTGCTCTCCGCGCGCCTACCGCAGCCGGCTCGCCCACGGGAGCTGAGCCCGGATGCATTGCACTTGCATTGCGAAGCGCGTACCCTGACTTCGCAATGCAGCCGCATTGCCAAAGGGTGGGGGTGCCACGTGCGGGTGATTGCGTTGTCCGAGTCGACCGCCGGCCTGGCCCACCTGGTGGGTGGCAAGGCCGCCGGACTGGGGGAGATGGCCCGGTCGGGTGAGCGGGTGCCGGAGGGCTTCTGCGTCACCACCACCGCCCACGAACTCGGGGTGATCCCGGAGGACGAGGTCGCCGAGGCGTACGAACGGCTCGGCGCGGGCCGGGTGGCGGTGCGCTCCAGCGCGACGGCGGAGGACCTGCCGGACGCCAGCTTCGCCGGCCAGCAGGACACGTTCCTCGACGTCGCCGGAGTCCCGGACCTCCTGGCGGCGATCCGGGCCTGCTGGGACTCGCTGCACCACGACCGCGTCGTCGCCTACCGCGACGCGCACCAGATCGACCAGCGGTCGGTGCGCATGGCCGTCGTGGTGCAGCGCATGATCGACCCGGTGGTCGCGGGGGTGCTGTTCACCGCGAACCCGCTCACCGGTCGCCGGACGGAGATGATGGTGGAGGCCGCCGCGGGGCTGGGCACCGCCGTCGTGGACGGCAGCGCCACCGCCGAGCGGTACGTCCTCGACGGCTCGCCACCGACCGGCGCCGGCCTGCTCACCGCCGCCCAGCTCGACGAGCTGCGGGCGGCGGGCCGACGGCTGCAGGAGCACTTCGGCGGGCCACAGGACGTCGAGTGGGCGTACGACCGGGAGGGCGTCCTGTGGCTGCTCCAGTCGCGGCCCGTCACCACCCTGTTCCCGCTGCCGCCGGAGACGGGGCGAACAGCTCCCCGCGTCTACCTCGAATTCGGACACGTGCAGGGCATGCTGCAGCCCGTCACCCCGATGGGCATGTCCACCTTGAAGTCGCTGGTGGCGGCGATGCTTGCTGCCGTCGGCCTCAGCGTGGAGATCACCGACATCGGCGGCCGGCTGTACGGCGACCTGACCGACCTCGCGCGCCACCCGTCCGCGCGCAAGCGACTGGTCAAACTGATGGCGGTGGACTTCGGCCCGCGCGCCCAGGCGGTGATGGAGCACGTCCTCGCCGATCCGCGATTCGCCCCGCAGCCCGGCGCCGCCCCTCGCCGCGCCGGGACGGGGCCTGGCCTGCGGATCGGGCTGCGTGCCGTGACCGGGGTCGTCCGGGCGCTGGCCCGCCCGGAGGCCGCCCGGATCCGCCTGCTCCGCGAGGTCGAGCGACTGAGGATCGCCTCGGCCGCTCCCGCCGGGCTGGACACCGCCGCCGAGCGGCTGCGGTTCGTGCGTGCCGTGGACACCTCGGACGGCTCCGACGAGATCGTCTGGCCGATCGTCGCCGGCATGCTCGCGTCCGCGCTGCCGCCCGTGCTGTTGCGGGGAGTGGCCGGCCCCGACGAGATCAACACGGTGCTGGGCGGGATGCCGCACAACGTCACCATCGAGATGGACCTGGCGCTGTGGGCGTTGAGCCGACAGGCCCGCGAGCACCGGGAGCTGCTGCTCACCACCGCGCCGTCGGAACTCGCCGAGGCGTACGCCCGGGGAACGCTGCCCGACATCGGCCTGGCGGCCTTCCTGGACAGGTACGGCCACCGCGGCGCCGCGGAGGTGGACCTCGGCGTGCCGCGCTGGGCGGAGGACCCCACCCCGGTCTTCGCCGCCATCGCCAACTACCTGCGGGTCACCGACCTGGAGCTGGCCCCCGACCGCCGGTTCGCCCGGGCCGCGGCGACCGCCGAAGTCACCCTGGAACAACTCTCGGTCCGGGCGCGCCGCCGCCGGCCCGTCCGTGGCCGCCTCGCCGGCTTCCTCCTGCGCCGGGCCCGGATGCTGGCCGGGCTGCGCGAGGCCGGCAAGTTCGCCGGCCTGTACCCGTTGCGGGAGATGCGCCGGCAACTGCTGCTCGTCGGCGCCGAACTGGCCCAGCGGCAGCTGCTGGAGCAGCCCGACGACATCATGTTCCTGACCCTCGACGAGGCGGAGACCGCCGTGCACGACGGTGCCGACCAGCGGTCGACCGTCGCCGCCCGACGCGCGGTGCACCGGCGGGAACTGCGCCGCCGGAGCGTCCCGGTGGCCGTGCTCTCCGACGGCACCGACGTCGAGGCCGTCCTGGCGCCTGCACCGGCCCCGAGCGGCGCGCTGCGCGGAGTGGGGGCAGCCGCCGGCCGGGCGACCGGACCCGCCCGGGTCGTGCACGACCCCGCCACCGCTCACATCGAACCCGGCGAGATCCTGGTCGCGCCCACCACCGACCCGGGCTGGACACCCCTGTTCCTGACCGCAGCCGCGCTGGTCACCGAGACCGGCGCGATCATGGCCCACGGTCCGACCGTCGCCCGTGAGTACGGCATCCCCGCCGTGATCTGTGTCCCCGGCGCCACCCGCGCGATCCGCACCGGGCAGATCGTCACGGTGGACGCCGCCGCCGGCACGGTGACCATGGCGACCGCACCGGGCGAGGGTGGTGCCGCCCAGCGGCCGGCGATCAGCGGCTCGCTCGGCACCGCCGTCTGAGGCCGTGCCGAGCGAGGCCCGGGTGGGTCACGCACCACGAGGTGTCGGGGCCCACCCTCCGCTCAGGTGGCGACGTTCTGCAGGGCCGCCGCGAGCTTCTTGAGGTCGATGCCCGCCAGGTGGTCGAGGAAGTTCCGGCGCACTGCGGCGAGGTGGGCGGGCCAGGCCTGCTCCAGGCGGGCGAAGCCCGCGTCGGTGAGGACGGCGTTCCAGCCCCGGGCGTCCTCCTCGCACCGGACCCGCTGGACGTACCCCTGGCTCTCCAGCTTCTGCACCACCCGGCTCATGCCGCTGAGCGACATCTCGCAGGCGGCGGCCAGTTCGCTCATCCGCAACCGCCGCTCGGGCGCCTCGGAGAGGTGCATCAGGGTCAGGTACTCGATGGCGGGCAGCCGCTGGGCGCGGACCATGTCGGCGTCGATCGCCCGGGGCAGGGCGTAGATGACGCGGTTGAGGGACCGGACGACGGCCTCCTCGTCCGGATTGAGCGGTTGCACCCCTTCCGGGGTCGGTGACGGCTGCGATGTGACGACGGACATGACTCCAGCGTACTTGCTTGACGAAGAAAATGCGCGGCCTATAGTTGCGACGCGAAGCAAGAACACCTGTCCGGGTGTTCTCCACCGAGAGGAAACGCAGATGACCAGGATCGGAATCATCATCGGCAGCACCCGACCGGGCCGTAACGGAGCCGCCGTCGGACAGTGGGTCCACGAGGTCGCCGCGCAGCGCAGCGACGCCGAGTTCGAGATCGTCGACCTGATCGACTACAAGCTGCCGCACCTCGACGAGATCTACCCGCCGTCGATGGGCCAGTACCAGCAGCCGCACACCCTGGCCTGGGCCAGCAAGATCGCCTCGTTCGACGGCTTCGTCATGGTCACCCCCGAGTACAACCACTCCACCTCCGGTGCCCTGAAGAACGCCATCGACTTCCTCTTCGCCGAGTGGAACAACAAGGCCGTCGGCTTCGTCAGCTACGGCGCCCTCGGTGGTGCCCGCGCCGTCGAGCACCTGCGCCTCGTCGCCGGCGAGCTGATGATGGCCGACGTCCGCGCCCAGGTCGCCCTCTCGCTGTTCACCGACTTCGAGAACTTCAGCACCTTCAAGCCCGGCGACCACCAGCGCGACGCCCTCACCACCACCCTCGACCAGGTCGTCGCCTGGAGCCAGGCCCTCGCCCACCTGCGCAAGTGATGACGTCGCCTTCCGGCGCCAGCCGGAGGGCGACCCGTCAGCTGTCCGGTTTGTGCCGGCGCTGACCGGTATCGAGGAAGGCCGCTTTCGAGCACCGGCCGCTCAGCGTGGCGCGGCTACTGCTCGGCGCGGCCTTTCTCCATGTCCGGGTAAGAACGGCCCGGGCCGGCCGGACCCGGCCACTACCGCGGCGGGTCCGGCCGCGGGGTAGTCCGCCGTCGCCGCTGCGGGGGCACGTCCGGCCCGGAAGGGTCGAGCCGTTCGACCCGGATGGGGTCGCCCCGGACCAGCTCGTCGTGGACGCGTCGGCGGGCGGCGGTGACGGCCCGCCCCGCCGCCTCGTCGCCCTGCGCGATGCGCTCGCGCAGCAGCCGCAGGGCGATCCGGCGATTGAGGCTGAACTGCCGCTCGGTGTCGACCACCACGACCAACCCCGTGGGGCGGTGGGTGGCCCGTACCGCCGTGCTGGCCTTGTTCCGGTGCTGGCCGCCGGGACCGCCGGTGCGGCAGGCGACGACGTCGACGTCCGCTTCGACGAACGGCGTCCGCGGGGTGTCCACCCGGCACGGTCGGGCGATGACGTACCAATTCTTCCGGCCGACGCCGGCCCGGTAGGGGCTCGGGGCCTGCAGGCACAGCGTTCCGGTCCAGGTACCGGCGAACTCCTCGGCGCCGGTTCCGTCGATCCGGATCAGGACCGATCGGTAGGTCTCGGGCCGGTCACCGGGAAAGGTCTCGACCCGATGGATCTCCAGACGGTGCCGGACGGCGTCGGCTTCCAGGCGCCCCAGCAGCCGGGCCAGCGCCCAGGCACACTCCTGCGGGCCCCGCCCCGCCGACAGCAGCAGGTGGACGCTCACTGCCGGCCTCGCGTACGGCGGTGGTCGCGGCGCTCCGGCCGGCTCGTGGACCCGAGCTCGGGCGTCTTGTAGGTGACCAGGGGAACCGTGGTGGCCACGGGCGTGGCCAGCTCGTGATCGACCAGGTCGGCGATCACCTGCTCGATGCGCTTGTAGGCGGTGGGCGCCTCCTCGAAGAGAAGCTGACGGTCGCCGCACACCACCAGCGACCCCACCGGCGTACGGCGCAGCTCCTCGACGGTGTGCTTGGCCCGGCCGCGGCGCAGGGCGTCGGCGCGCGACATCTTGCGGCCCGCGCCGTGCGCCACCGAGTGGTTCGCCGCCGGGCCGGCGTGGGCGGCCACGAGGTAGGAGGCGGTGCCCCGGGTACCGGCGATGAGCACGTCGTGGCCGTCTCCCGGCGCCGCGCCCTTGCGGTGCAGGTAGGCCCCGTCGCGGATCTCCACGAGGTTGTGGCACTGGTCGACGATCGGCTCGGTGGGCTCGGCACCCAGGGCGTGGGCGACCCGGGCGGCCAGCAGCCGCCGGTTGAGTGAACCCCAGCGCACGGCGTCGTCGTGCTGCGCCAGGTAGCCGGCGGGATCGGGGGCGGGGCCCGCGCCGTGGACCTCGGTGTGCGCCCGCAGGATGCGCTCACCCAGCCCGCGGGAACCGCTGTGGACCACGAGCACGAGGTCGCCGGCGGCGATGCCGAGGCGGCTCGCGTCCTCCGGCGCGAAGACGGAGCCGACCCGGGCCAGCTCGACGAAGTGGTTACCCCGGCCGACCGTCCCGAGCCCCTCGACGTGGCCGGCGGGGATCTCGCCCGGCACGACCGCCCAGGCCGGGTCGTCGGCATCCTGCTCGGGGTCGAGAGCGCGGTCGAGGTCGGGGAACCGGGCGGCCAGCCGCTCGGGCACGGCACGCCGGAGCCTGATCGGGAACACGGAGATGCCGCACCCGATGTCGGAGCCCACCAGGAACGGGTAGAGCACGGCCGACGTCATGGCCGCACCGATGGGAGCGCCCTTGCCGGGGTGCAGGTCCGGCATGGCGGCGACGTGGATCATGCCGTCGAGGGCGGCCACCTGATGGCACTGCGCGACGGCGTCGGACTCGATCCAGCTTCGCGCGGACGCGAACACGGTGACCGTGGCGGCACCGGCGGCCGGGGCGGACTGCGGCAGGGACTCCTGCCGAGGGAGTTGCTCGGACAAGACGTTCTCTTCCTGATCAGGATGTGGACGGACGGCAGCACGGCGCGCGTCGGCGCCGGGGAGCCTCGGGGGAGCGGGGTGCGGTCCGTCAGAACGTCATGGGCAACACCTTCCCCGAGCCGCGCGCAGGCGACAACCGGATTTCGCCCCGCTGCCCGCTGTTACACGCCAGTTACCCCACGGTGAAGCTGCTGCCGTGGACGCGTCCCACCGTGAACTCGACGTCACCGGCGACGACGCCGGGGAAGCCATCGGAGCGGGATCACAGGAGGAGACGATGAGGATCAGAAGTGGACTCATGGCGCTGGTCGTCGTGCTCGGCGGGCTGGTGGCCGGCGCGGGCACCGGCACGGCGGCGACCACCAGGGCCGCGGCGACGGGATCGCCGTACTGCGGGATCACCTGGGGCAGCGGGGAGAAATCGGCCGGCACGCTCAGCGGCGCGCCGCTGATCAACGTGCGTACCGGTCGGCACGACTGCTTCGACCGGGTGGTGTTCGAGTTCGCCGGGCCGGTGAGCGGCTACACGGTCACCTACGGCGAGACCTGGACCGAGGGCGAGGGGCTGGCGCTGTCGCCGTACACCGCCGGGGGCGCGCTGCTGCGGGTCTCGCTGCAGGCCCCGGCGTACGACGACGGGCACGTCGCCACCGTCCCGTACCGGGTCGGCGAGCACGCCGCGAACGTGCTGCGCCACCAGACGCTGCGGGACGTCGTCTTCGGTGGCAGCTTCGAGGGTTACACCACCTTCGCGGTCGGGGTGCGGGCCCGGCTGCCGTTCCGGGCGTTCGTGCTGGCGGGCCCGGGCACGCACAGCCGGATCGTGCTCGACGTCGCCCACCAGTGGCAGGAGTGACCCATCGGGGCGGGGGGGCCCGGCGCCGGCCGGGCCCCCTCGCTGCCGTCGGCCGGGCGACCACGCGGTGACGGTCGACACCTTGACAACCTGACACTACGCGCAAGAATTGTCAGCATGTCAGAGACCGTCGTACTGATCACCGGCTGCTCGTCGGGTATCGGCCGGGCCACCGCCCAGCGCCTGCTCGCCCGCGGCTGCACCGTCTACGCCACCGCCCGCCGGATCGACTCCCTCGCCGACCTCGCCGCCGCCGGCTGCCACACCCTGGCCCTGGACGTCACCGACGAGGAGTCCATGACCCGGGCCGTGGCCCACGTCGAGGCCGCCCACGGCGCGATCGACGTCCTGGTCAACAACGCCGGCTACGGCGAGTACGGGGTGATCGAGGAAGCCGACCTGGACCGGGTGCGGGCGCAGTTCGAGACCAACGTCTTCGGGCCGGCCCGGCTCAGCCAGCTGGTGCTGCCGGTGATGCGCCGGCAGGGCGGCGGCCGGATCGTCAACGTCGGCTCGATGGGCGGCCGGCTGGTCTTTCCCGGCGGTGGCTACTACCACGCCAGCAAGTACGCCGTGGAAGCCATCACCGACGCCCTGCGGTTCGAAGCCGCCCCGTTCGGCGTGCAGGTCAGCCTCATCGAGCCGGGCCTGATCCGTACCGGCTTCGGCGGCACCGCCGCCGGCACCCTGGCCGGCAGCGCCGTCCACAGCGGCCCGTACGCCACCCTCAACAAGGCCGTCGACGAGTCCATGGCGCGCGGCTACGCCAACCGCACCATGTCGGCGCCGCCCGAGGCCGTCGCCCGGGCCGTCGAGCACGCCGCCACTGCCCGCCGCCCCCGCGCCCGCTACGTCGTCACCGCCGCCGCGAAAATCATGGTCCACACCCGCCGCCTGCTCGGCGCCCGCGTCTTCGACGCCTTCCTCCGTACCCAGTTCCCCGTCCGCTGAGCCCCGCGATCGACCACCCGAGGTGGACGGCATTGCGCCCTACGATCGGGCGACCACGCGCGACAGGTAGGAGGCAGCAATGACGAGGACGGCCGGTTCGGCGGTGCGGGCTCTGCGCACGGAACGACTGGCGTTCCTGGCCACGGTGGCGTCGTTGGACGAGGAGGTGTTCGAGTCCGGCCCCACCCTCTGCGCCGGATGGGCGCCCCGCGACGTGCTGGCACACGTCGTCGGCATCGACGACCAACTGGGCCATTACCTCAGGGCCGGCGGCAACGTGGGACGCGCCAACGCGCGGATCGTGGCCGCGCAACGCACCCTTCCGCGTACCGAACTGCTGCGCCGGGCACGCGACTGGGCCGAGCGGCCCCGGTGGACCGCCCGGCTGGCAGCCGGGTTCCTCCTCGGCGACCTGGCCGTGCACCACCACGACGTGCTGTTCCCGCTCGGCCGCAGCCGGGAGATCCCCGAGGCGGTGCGGCGGGCCATGCTGCGGGAGGGGACCATCCTCGGGATCCGTCGGCTGCGGCACCACCGGGTCGTCTCCACGGACCTGGGCGTGGCCCGGGGGCGCGGGCCGGTGCTGACCGGCAGCACGGAAGCGATCGCCATGTGGCTGGCCGGCCGCGACGCCTACCGCCGGCACCTGCAGCCCGCGGAGCTGTAGCGGTGACGGCAGCGGCCCCGCCGGTGCTGCCGCCGACGCGCACCCGGGGCGGCCGTACCGGACCGGGGTCGACGGACGGCGGCCCGATGGCCCCGCACGGGCCCGGCGGCGCTCGTAGGGTGTGAGCATGGCTGAGCGATCCCTGACTCTGATGGCGGTGCACGCCCACCCCGACGACGAGGCGACGAGCACCGGTGGTGTCCTCGCACGCTACGCGGCGGAGGGGATCTCGACCGTCCTCGTGACCTGTACCGACGGGGGATGCGGCGACGGCCCCGGTGGGGTCAAGCCCGGCGATCCGGGGCACGAGCCGGCCGCCGTGGTGGCGATGCGCCAGGCCGAACTGGAGGCCAGCTGCGCGGCGTTGAAGATCGGTCACCTGGAGACGCTCGGCTACGCCGACTCCGGGATGATGGGTTGGCCGACCAACGAGCTGCCCGGATCGTTCTGGAGGACACCGGTCGCGGAGGCGGCGGACCGGCTGGCCGAGCTGATGCGCCGCCACCGCCCGGACGTGGTCGTCACCTACGACGAGAACGGCTTCTACGGCCACCCGGACCACATCCAGGCGCACCGCGTCACGATGGCGGCGGTCGCGCTGACCGGCATCCCCGCCAAGGTCTACTGGACGACGGCGCCGCGCTCCATGATCGAGGACTTCGGCCGGGTGATGAAGGAACTGGGCGTCGAGTGGGCGGAGCCGGAGGTGACGTCCGAGCCGGGGCCGCAGATCGGCCTGCCCGACGAGGAGATCACCACCTGGGTGGACACCAGCAGCTACGGCGCGCAGAAGTTCGACGCGCTGGCCGCGCACTCCAGCCAGAGCGAGAACATCTTCTTCCTCCAGCTCGGCCGGGAGCGGTTCACCGAACTGATGGGCGTGGAGACCTTCGTCCGGGTGCACGACACCACGAACGCGCCGCTGCCCGAGGACGACCTCTTCGCCGGCCTGCGCTGAGGTCCGAACGCCGTCACCCGCCCGGCAGTACCGACCGCACGCGTTCGCGGTGCCCTATGCTGCGCGTCACGAGTTCCCCCTCCCGCACGTGAGGACCGCAGATGAGGCGTCGATCGGCTGCCGTCGCCGCGCTGGTCGCCGCCCTGGTCGCCGGGTGTGCCGCGCCACCGGCGGGCACCGACGGCGACCTGGTCGACGACTGGGGCCGGCCGGCGGCCGCGCAGCAGTTCGTGCCCCGGGTCGGCGACTGCCACGCCGTCTCCGAGCCCACCGTCGACAACTACGAACCGGTGGACTGCGGGCAGACCCACCTGCTGGAGACGATCCACGTCGGAACGTTCACCGGCGATCTCGCCCGGCGTCCCACGCCGCCCCGGTTCTGGTCGACGGTGATGCGGCCCGCGTTCACCGAGTGCGACGCCGCGGCGCGGGCGTTCGTCGGCCGGGACTGGCGCGACGGGCGGGTGGCGGTGCAGGCCGTACCCCCGTCGACGCAGGGCTGGCAGGGGGGCGCGCGCTGGTTCCGCTGCGACGTGTTCCTGCTGAGCGGCCACAGCAGCGCCAACGGATCCAGCGACTCGATCATGAGACGGACCGGCAGCCTGCGGGGCGCCATGGCGGGAGCGTCCCCGCTGACGCACACCTGTTTCGACCTCGACCAGTGGTACACGCTGGAGGCGAGGCCCTGCGCCGGCCCGCACCGCTACGAGTACGTCGGCGTCTGGACCTCCCCGCTGGAACGACGCGCGGACGTCGACCGTGACCCGGAAGCGGTGCACGCCCGGTGCCGGGAGCTGGTCTACCGGTTCGCCGACGTGCCGGCGGACCGTGCGGTACGCACCGGGACGCAGTACAAGCTGCCGTCGGAGCAGGGCTGGGCACGGGGGGACCGGGGGGTGCGCTGCTTCCACTGGACGGGCGGTCGCACGGTCAGCCAATCGGTGCGCGGCCGCGGCGCCTCGGCCATCCGGCTCTCCTGACGCCGCGACCGCACCGGCGAACGCGCCCTGGTCCGCGTCCGGACCGGTCAGACGCGGGTCAGCCGGACGGCGTCGGCGATGACCAGCCCGCCGGAGGAACTCCACCGGCTCACCGCCACCCGGTTGGCGTCCCCCGCCGGGAGGGTAAAGGTGCCGAGGGAGCGCCACTGCCCGCCGTTCGACCGCTGGTCGACGTAGACGGTCCGGTTGCCGGTGGTGGTGGCGACGACGTACGGGGTCGCGCCGTTGTAGCCGGTGTTGGCCGGCCACCAGGCCTCCACCCGGTAGCTCGCCGTCGCCGGGACGTTGAACTTGTACCAGGCGGCGTCGCTGGCCGCGACCGGGTCGGCGTAGCGGTAGTCGGCGCCGTAGCGCTGCCCGGAGAAGGACGAGACGCCCCAGTTGGCACTGGCGCTGAACCGGCCCGCGGTGGCGTTGTCCACCACCGAACTCCAGGGGGTGCCGCCGCCGGCCATCCGCGCCGCCACGTCGGCCCGCATCACGTTCAGGTCGATGAACGACGGGTCGATCTTGCCGGAGGTGCTGGTCTCCCGGTGCCCTCGGGCGTGGCTGGCGTCGCGGCCCAGCCGGGTCAGGACGGCGGCGGTGGCGGCCAGCGACGCCTCGTACTGCGCCGCCGTCATCTCCTGGTTGACCCCGTTGTAGTCGATCTCCCAACCGATCATCAGGGTGTTGCCGTCACCGGCGGGGATCGGCCCGCTGCCGCCGCTGGTGCCGGCGTGGTTGCACCGGCCGGCGGAGATCACGTGAAAGACCCCGTGATAGTCGACGAGGGCCTGGCAGAGCGGCCCGGGCAGGTCGGACCGGCCGTTGATACAGATGTTGAGAGCCGGGTGCGGGTTGCCGGCGCTGGAGGTGGCTGCGGTGTGGTGCCACAGCACGCCGATGGGGTCGAAGGAGCCGGGGCGCATCCGGTTGAGCCAGTCGCCCTCCACGACGACCTGGACGCCCGCGGCCCGCAGGACGTCCACCAGCCAGGGGATCGTCGCCATCAGGACGCCCCGAGCAGGTCGGCCAGGCACTCGACCTTGCCGGCGGCGCTCGCCTTGGCGGGCCGGACGGTGGTGGCCAGGGTGGAAGCGGTCAGCAGCAGGGGGATGCCGAGGACACCTCGGCGCGGGAGACGGATGGATCGGGCGGTGGCCATGGCGCTCCTTCAGCGACGCGGGGGTGCCGACAGAGATTGACGCTCGTCGTGACCGGCACGCTATAGCGTTACCACCGTCTATGTCGATACCCTTCGCTTCCGAGGTTGGAATTGAAGGAAAATGTCAACGCGCCGCCGTCCCGCCACCGGCGCGGTACGCCGTCGTGGCCGAGCCTTGGTGCCGTCTGCCATGCTCGGGACCGTGACGACCGGCCGCCCGCCGAAGCTCCGTACCCGCCGCGCGCCGAGCCGCGCCGTACTCGTGCTCGGCGCGGTCGCCGCCCTGCTCGCCCTCGCCGTGGTGGTCGTGCCGCTGCTGCGGCCACCGGGTCCGCGCCCGCTCTTCCAGCTTCCCGTCGCCTGCGGCGAGACCTGGCAGCTTGGCACCTACCCCGGCCACGACGACTACGACGTCGACCTCTTCCCGGCCAAGGGGGAGGCGTGGGGCCGACCGGTGCTCGCGTCCTACGCCGGCACGGTCACCGTGGCCGGGATCAACGGCTCACTCGGCGACCGCACCCCCGAGCGGCCGGACGGCCCCCGGGGTCGCGGCGGCGGCTACTGGGTGAAGATCGACCACGGCGGCAAGTGGGAGACGCAGTACCTGCACCTGCTGGAACCGCCCCTGGTCCGGGTCGGTCAGCGGGTCGTCCAGGGCGAGCAGATCGGGCGGGTCGGCAGTACCGGCAACTCCGGCGCGCCGCACCTGCACTACGAGCAGCGCCGGGGCTGGCAGAAGGTGGAGACCTGGTTCGACGGCTCGCCCTCCGGCATCACCCGGGACGACACCGAGTACACGGTCACCCGGACGAGCAACAACTGCGCGGCGGAGGACCCGGACCGCAAGGCCGGTGCCGCCCGGGGCAGGGGCGAAGGTCCCGGTCCCGCCTGACGCCCTCCGGCCGCCGGACCGCGACGAGCCGTACGTGTCTCGGCGGGTGGCAGCGCCGAGAGGTGCGGGTGCCGCCGTCGGCGGCACCCGGACCCGGCGGCTCAGCTACCGCAGATGCCGTACGCCGTGAGTTTCCAGGAACCGGCGAAGCCGTCGGCGTCCTCGTTGGCCCAGCTCCGCACGGTGACGCCGGCGGTCACGTTGACGCCGGTCAGGAGCACCTGACCGTTGCCGGCGTTGATGTCCGCACCGGCGCTGTAGAGCGCCTTGCCGGCCGGGCAGGTCACGATCCGGGTGTCCTGCGGGTCACTCGCGCTGGAGCCCGTCGCCGTGATCCGCTCCAGGCCGGCCGGCCCGGTGGCGCAGACCGCGAACGACGTGGCGCTCCACCCGGTCGGCGCGGTGCCCTGCACCGCGACCGCCCGGACGGTGACCGACTTCAGGTCGGACGACGGCACCACCTGGTCGAGCACCACGTCGCCGAATCCACCGTTGATGCGCCCGCCCACGCCGATGACGCGCTTCGTCCCGCAACTGGCCGTGACGAACTCCGCCCCGACCGCGCCGGTCGCCGCGACCACCTGATAGCCCGCCGGCGCGGGGACGCACTGGGCGAGCGCGGTCATTCCCCAGTCACCGGTGTAGTTGACCGGGCCGGTCTCGCGCATCGCGGCGACGAAACCGCTGCCGTTCGCCCACGGCTCCAGCCGCTCCAGCCCGACCCGGCCCGCCGCGGCGGACTGGGTCAGGAAGCCGCCGCCCCCGGTGACCACCTTGCCGGCCGGACACGAGGCGGCCACTGTCTTGTCCAGGCTGCTTCCGGCCTCCGTCCCGAACACCGTCTCCAACCCGGCCGGCGCGGCCGAGGCCGGTGCGGCGATGCCGATCGTGGCCACTGCCGCCGTGGTGCCGATGGTGGTGAACAGCCGGCGTCTCGTGGTTGCTCGCATGGTCGGTCTCCCCTCCCGGTCGACGGCCGACGCCAGAGCCGGCCCGTCGACGCCGGCCCCTTGCCGGCGTATGGGAAGAGCCTGCGGGCGGCGGCTAGCCGCCCACTATCCGTCGGCTTGGCGTCAGCGGTTCCGGCCGTTCCTTCCTACAGTGGTGTCGTTCGATCACAGACGGTGAGGCAGGCCCATGCGGTGGTCCCTTCTCGGTCCGGTGCAGATCACCGCCGACGGGCGGGTGCTCGCCGTCGACCGGCCCCAGCAACGCGCGGTGCTCGCGCTGCTGCTGCTCAACGCCGACCGGCTGGTCTCCGCCGCGCACCTCGCGGCAGCGCTCTGGGCCGACGAGCCGCCGGCCAGCGCCCGGACGCAGGTGCAGGTGTGCGTCTCCCGCATCCGGGCCGTCCTGCGGGCGGAGGGCGGCGGCGACCTGCTGGTCAGCCAGGCCGGCGGCTACCGGCTCCGGGTACCGGGCAGCGAGCTGGACCTCACCGAGTTCGTCGCGGCGGTCGAGCAGGCCCGGGTCGAGGAGACGGCGGGACGACCGGCGGAGGCGGCGCGGCTGCTGCGGCGGGGCCTGGCGCTGTGGCGGGGGCCGGCGCTGGCCGGAGCGGTGGGCGCCTTCGTCGAGACCGCCGCCGCCGGGTTGGAGGAACAGCGCCTCGTCGCCTACGAGCGCCTCGCCGCGGTGGAACTCACCCTCGGCAGGTGCGCCGCGGTGGCTGACCTCCTGCGCCCCCTGGTGGAGGACCATCCGCTGCGCGAACCACTGGTGGCCAACCGGCTGCTCGCGCTGGCCGGCTGCGGCCAGCAGGCCGCCGCGCTGCGGCTCTACGCCGAGACCCGGCAACGCCTGGTGGACGAGCTGGGCGTCGAGCCCGGTGCCGAGCTGGCCGAGGCGCACCTGCGGGTCCTGCGGGGGCAGCTGCCGCCGGTCGTACCGCCGGACGAGGACGCGGACCCGGAGCCGGACCGCCCGGCGGCGGCGGAACGACCGGCGCCGCCGGCCGCCGGAGCGCGACCCGCGCAGCTCCCCGCGGACCTGGCGGTGTTCACCGGCCGGTCGGCGGTGCTACGCGAACTCGACGACCTGCTGCCCGGCGGCGACGGCACCGGGCGCGCCGTGATCATCTCCGCCATCGCCGGTACCGCCGGGGTGGGCAAGACCAGCCTGGCGGTGCACTGGGCGCACCGGATCGCGCACCGCTATCCGGACGGTCAGCTCTACGTCAACCTGCGGGGCTTCGACCTCGACGGCCGCGCGGTACCGCCGGGCGAGGCGCTGCGCGGCTTCCTGGAGGCGCTGCAGGTGCCGCCCCAGCGGGTCCCGGCCGACGTCGCGGCGCAGGCCGCGCTCTTCCGGACGCTGCTCGCCGGGCGGCGGGTCCTGGTGGTGCTCGACAACGCCCGCGACGGCGAGCAGGTGCGGCCCCTGCTGCCGGGATCGCCGGGGAGCCTGGTGGTGGTCACCAGTCGCGACCGGCTCACCGGCCTGGTCGTCAGCGAGGGGGCGTACCCCGTGACGCTGGACCTGCTCTCCGCGCAGGAGTCCCGGGAAGTGCTCGCGGCCCGGCTCGGCGCCGCGCGGGCCGGGGCCGAACCGGCGGCGGTGGACGACCTCGTCCGCCGCTGCGCGGGCCTGCCGCTGGCGTTGGCGATCGTGGCCGCGCGCGCCGCCGGTCGTCCGGACCTCCCGCTGGCCGGCCTGGCCGCCGAGCTGCGCGACACCCACGCCGACCCGCTCACCGCATTGGAGACCGGCGACGCCGCGACCGACGTCCGGGCGGTCTTCTCCTGGTCGTACCGGAGGCTGGACGTCGACGCCGCCCGGCTGTTCCGGCTGCTGGGCCTGCATCCCGGCCCCGACGTCACCCGGCCCGCGCTGGCCAGCCTGACCGGGCTGCCGCCGGCCCGGATCGCCCCACTACTGGCCGAGCTGACCCGGGCCAACCTGCTCACCGAGGGCCGCCCCGGCCGGTACACCATGCACGACCTCCTGCGGGCCTACGCGGCGGAGCTGTGCCGGCAGGTCGACCCGGACGCCGAGCGGCAGGCGGCCCGGCGTCGCCTCTTCGACCACTACCTGCACATGAGCCAGGCCGCGGACCACCTCCTCGACCCGTACCGGTTGGCGCGGCCGGTCACGCCACCCCCGCCCGAGCCGGGGGTGACGGTGAGCGTCCCCGCGGACCACACCGGGGCGATCGACTGGTTCACCGCCGAGCACGACGTCCTGCTGGCCACCGTGGAGCAGGCCGCGGTCACGGGTGCGGACCACCACGCCTGGGCACTGGCCGCGACGCTCACCACCTACCTCGACCGGCGCGGGCACTGGCCCGAGCTGGCCGCCGCGCACCGCAGCGCCCTCGCGGCGGCCCGCCGGCAGCGCCACCTCTCCGGCCAGGCCCACGCCCACCGGGGGCTCGCCATCGCCGCGACCTGGCTGGGTGATCACCGCGCGGCGCATCTGCACTACGGCCAGGACCTGGCGCTCTACCGCGAGCTGGGGGACACCACCGGTCAGGCGCACACCCACCTCGGACTGAGCTGGGTGCTGGCCCGGGAGGGCCGGCACCGCTCGGCGATAGAGGAGACCCGGCGGGCGCTCGAGCTGTACCGGCTGGCCGGCTACCGGGCCGGACAGGCCAAGGCGCAGAACAACCTGGGCTGGCTGCATGCCCGCGTCGGCGAGCACGAGCCCGCTCTGCGCTGCTGCCAGGACGCGCTGCGCCTGCACGACGAGACCGGCGACCGGCACGGTGCCGCGCTGGCGTGGGACAGCCTGGGGTACGTGCACCACGGCCGTGGCGACCATCGGCAGGCGGTGGCGTGCTACCGGCGGGCGCTGGCCCTGCATCGGGAACTCGGCGACCGGTACGACGAGGCGGAGGTGCTGGACAACCTCGGCGACAGCCACCGGGCTGCGGGCGACCTGACCGCCGCCCGCCGGGCCTGGCGGGCGGCGCACGCGATCTTCGACGAGCTACACCATCCCGACGCCGACCGGCCCCGGGCCAAGCTGGCCGCCTCCGCCGCCGCCCGCCCGGCCGGTCGCGATGCGGCAGCCGCGCCGGGCGGCCTGCCGTGCGCCGAGGTATCGCGGGAGCCGCAGCCGTACGACACCCCGGCACTGCAGGCCACCACCGGACCGTGAGCCGACCGCGCCGGACGGGTCCACCGGCCGACGGGGACCATGCGGTGAGGCTTGCGCGCCCTGCAGCCCCCGCGGGCGGCGCGCGGAGGTCACCGGTCGGGCGCGGGAGCCCGCCGGCATAGCCGGCGGTGCTCGGCGGTGACCACGCCGAGCAGGAAGAGATCGACGGCGAGCGCGGAGAGCGCCCCGAACTGGTTGACGGTGAAGCTGAAGATCTGCCCGAAGAGCAGGTCGACCAGGAGCGCGAGCTTGAACAGCCGGAAGGCCCGCACCCGGTCGCGCGGCAGCAGCCACGCCCCGCGGATGCTGAGCACCGCGGTGATCAGCGCGGCGATCGAGACCCCGAGCACCGCACCCCACTCCCGCTGGTCGTGCCACTGCCCGGTGACCGTGTCGAGCAGGAAGCTCGACACCACGACGAACGGCTCGCCGATCAGGTAGAGGACCACCAGCGACACGACCCACCGGTGGGTGGTCACCCAGACCATGGCCCGGCGGGCCCGGCTCAGCCACGGCTGCCAGAACCGGGGGCCGGGCGCCTCGCGCCGAGGCACCACGTTGAGCAGCCGGGCCACCCCTTCCTCGACGTCGGGGCCGCACCCGCGGACCAGCCGGGCCGCCGCCGCCCGGCGGTCGTCGGTGAGGCCGGAGCGGAGCCCACCGACCACCGCGTACAGCGCGTTCGCCGTCCGCTCCGGGCCGGAGAGCCGGATCCGGCCCCGGATCGCCTGGCTGATCACGACGAGCAGGGCGAAGGCGCCGTAGATGATGCCGGCCGCCGGGGCGTAGAAGTAGTCCGTTCCGGCGGTGACGAACTTGCCCACCTCGTCGATGAAGAGCCCGAACCCGATGCCGCCCAGGACCGCGCCGAGGATCCGCGCCGCGCTGCCCAGGTAGACCAGCGCGACCCCCAGACCGGCGGTCATCAGCACGCCACCCCAGAGCACGTGCGCGATGTGCAGCCCGCCCCCGCCGAGCCGGGGATAGCCGGCCGCCTGCAGGAAGGCCCGGGTGACCAGCACGGTCACCACCCCGGAGAGCACGAACGCCTGCAGGTACGACGGTGCCTCCAGTACCCGGAGCGGCATCGACCAGCGGGACGGACGGGCGGGCATGCCCCGACGCTAGTGGCGCCGGCCGTCACCCCGGGTCGGTTCCGCCCAAGTCGCGCCGGCCCGCGGCGCCCTCACCGGCGCCGGGGTCGCCAGGCGTTGACGGTGGCGGGCAGGCCCCGCCGGATGATGCCGGCCCAGTCGGTGTCGCCGCGCAGCAGCGCCGCGGCGGTGTTGCGGGCCTGCTCCAGCGTGAAGTGCGGGGGCAGCATGAGTTCGGCGGGGTCGACGAGCGCGTTGATCACCACGGGCCGGTCGGCGTTCAGGGCCCGCTCCCAGACGCCGGGGATCTGGTCCGGGGCGTCGACGAGTTCGCCGCGCAGGCCGAGCACCTCCGCCCACCGGTGGTAGCCGATGTCCGGCAGCTCCTGGCTGTCGGGGAACATCGGCGTGCCCTCGGTGGTGCGCTGTTCCCAGCTGACGAAGGCGAGGTCCCGGTTGTTCAGCACCAGCACCACGAACCGGGGATCGGACCAGCTGCGCCAGTACTTGGCCACGGTGATGAGTTCGTTGACGCCGTTCATCTGCATGGCGCCGTCGCCGATGAGGGCCACCAGCGGGCGGTCCGGGTGGGCGAACTTGGCCGCCAGCGCGTACGGCATCGCGCCGCCCATGGACAGCAGGGTGCCGGAGAGGCTGGCCAGCATGCCCGGGCGGACCCGGATGTGCCGGGCGTACCAGGCGGTGGTCGTGCCGCAGTCCACCGCGATCATCACGTCGCCGGGCAGCCGGTCGTCGAGGGTGGCGAAGAGGAGCTGCGGGTTGACCGGGTCGGCCGGCTGCTCGGCGAGGTCCCGCTGCGCCTGTCGCCACGCCCGGTTCTCCGCGGCGATCGTCTCCCGCCAGCCGGTCGGCGCGGGACCGGGCCCCAGCTCGCGCAGCAGCGCGCGGAGGGTGGCGGACGCGTCGCCGGTCAGGTTCACCTCGGTCGGGTACCGCAGCCCCAGCAGGGTGCCGTCCCGGTCGATCTGCACCGCGCGGGCCTGCCCGGGTGGCGGGTAGAACTCCGAGTACGGCATGTTGCTGCCCACGATCAGCAGCCGGTCGCAACCCTGCATGAGCTGCCAGCTCGGGCGGGTGCCGAGCAGCCCGATCGCCCCGGTCACCCAGGGCTCCCGGTGGTCGACCGCCGCGAAGCCGAGCAGCGCGGTGGAGACGCCCGCGCCCAGCCGGTCGGCGACCTCGCGTACCTCGTCCTCGGCGCCGAGCGCGCCCTGCCCGACGAGCATGGCCACCCGCTCGCCGCCGCGCAGGACGTCGGCCGCCCGGCGCAGCTCCGCCTCCGGCGGCACCGTCGGGCCGGTGCTCGCCACGCTGCTGGTGTGGTAGTACCCGTGGGCGTACGGCGGCTCGGGCACCGCCGGCTCGTCCTGCACGTCCAGTGGCAGCACCAGGGCGGTGACGGTACGCCGGGCCAGGGCCGTCCGGCAGGCGCGGTCGACCAGGTGGCGGACCTGCGCGGGATGGTCCAGTTGGGCCAGGAACGCCGCCGCCACGTCCTTGTACAGGGCCAGCAGGTCGACCTCCTGGTAGTACCCGCCCCCCTCGGCGGTCAGCGCGGTGTGGCCGACCAGGGCCACCACCGGCTGGTGGTCCAGCTTGGCGTCGTACAGGCCGTTCAACGCGTGGATCGCCCCCGGCCCGCTGGTGACCAGCACGCAGCCCAGCGGCCCACCGCCGTACTTGACGTGCGCCGATGCCGCGAAGCCCGCGGTCTCCTCGTGCCGGACCTGGACGAACTGCGCCCGCTCACGGGTGCGTTGCAGGGCGGAGGTCATCCCGTTGATGCCGTCGCCCGGATAGCCGAAGTAGCGGCGGACGCCCCAGCACGCCAACCGCTGCACGAGGTGATCCGCCACCCTGGCGTCCCTGGGCAGCGGCCAGGGCTCCGCGGGCACCGCGCCGCCGCCGTCAACGCTCACCTGACTCGCTCCCATCGGCTCGGTCCACGGCACCGGCGTCCGCCACCCGGGGCGTTTCCGCGCGGCAGCAGCGGGGCCGCCGCACGTTTCGAGTATGGGACACCCTTTGTGGCGAGACGGGGTACTTGCGGATGGTTCGGCGGAACGGGCCGCGCCGGGTGCGGGCCCGGTGGTGGCACCGGCGGATACGGTGGCAGGCGTGACCGAGGCGGCGCCGTGCAGCTGACGTGGTACGGGCACAGCACCGTGTGGATCGAGGACTCCGGCACCCGGCTGCTGACCGACCCGTTGCTGCGTGACCGGCTCGCCCACCTGCGCCGGCGCCGGGGCCCCACCCCGCGGCTGCCGGGCGCCCCGGACGCCGTACTCGTGTCGCACCTGCACGCCGACCACCTGGACTTCGGGTCGCTGCGCCGGCTGCCCGCGCAGACCGCGCTGGTGGTGCCGGCCGGCGCCGCGCGGCTGGTCCGGCGGGCGCTCGGCGCGGCCGCCGCCGGCCGCTGCACGGAGCTCGCGGTCGGTGACCGCACCACGATCGGGCGGGTCACGGTTGCCGCCGTCCCCGCCGCCCACCACGGCGGCCGTGGCCCCTGGTCCGGTCACCGGGCACCCGCCCTCGGCTACCTCGTCGAGGGGCAGGCGCGGGCCTGGTTCGCGGGGGACACCGGCCTTTTCGACGAGATGACCGGGCTGGGGCCGCTCGATGTGGCGCTCGTCCCGGTCGGCGGGTGGGGACCCACGCTCGGCGCCGGCCACCTCGACCCGGCGGGCGCCGCCGAGGCGGTCCGCCGCGCGGCGGCGGCGTGGGCCGTACCGATCCACTTCGGCACGTTCTGGCCGCTCGGCTGCGACCTGATCCGGCCGGACCGGTTCTTCCGGCCCGGAGACGACTTCGCCCGCCACGCCGAGGCGGTCGCGCCGGGCACCCGGGTGCGGGTGCTGCGACCGGGCGAGTCGCTCACGGTGCGCCGGCCGTGACGGCGACGCTCGGCGCGCTGGGCTCGCTGGTCCTGGTGGTGCTCGTCGGGTCCGTGGTTCCGGTGGTGCCGACCGGCGCGGCGGTCAGTGGCGCCGCCGCGCTCGCCGCCCACCAGCACCCGGTGACCGTGGTGCTCGTCGTGGTCGCCGGCGCCCTCGGCGCGTACGCGGGCGACCTGGCGACCTACCGCCTGCTCGGCTGGGGTGGCGAGCGGCTGGCCCGGCGCCTGCACCGGCTGCGCGGACGGCAGCGGGTCGGCCGGATGACGGCCCGCCTGCGCGCGGGACTCGTCCCGACGCTCCTGGTGTCCCGGCTCATCCCGGGCGGCCGGATCCCGGTGCTGCTCGCGGCGGCCGTGGGCGGGCTGGCCTGGCGGCGCTTCGCCGTCGCCGACGCGCCGGCCAGCCTGCTCTGGGCGGTGCTCTACGCCGCGATCGGCGTGCTCGGGGGAGCGATCTTCCCCGAGCCGTGGCAGGGCGTCGTCGCCGCGATCCTGCTCGTCGTGCTGGTCACCCAGGCGCTGAGCTGGGTGAGCCGTCGCCGGGCCCTGCCGGGCGAGCCGCCCGTGGTGCCGTAGCCGGCACCGCCCGGGCCGCTCCCGCCGCGTCTCCGGACGAGCGGCCCGCGTCGTGGTCCCGCTCGCCGTCGGCCCGGTCGTCGGCGAGGTCGTCGGGCCGGCGCAGCCCGAGCCCGCGCAGCCAGTCCAGCAACTGCCGGTGTACGGCTTCCGGGCCGACCAGCTCGCCCTGCTGCGGCCAGTCGGCGGGGTGGATGAGCAGCGCGTCGGTCTGCCAGCCGCCGAGCCCGCCGTGGCAGCCGATCAGCTCCTCGAAGGCCGCCACCTCCTCCAGGCCCGGGTCCACCGTGCTGATCACCACGAGGTCGCCCACGTGGTCCATCGCCTGGTGACGCAGCAGGTCCCGGCGCGCCCGCGGGCCGTACGGCGCCAGCGGATCGTCGCCGTCGACCTGTCCGTCGCGCAGGTTGTGGCAGCCGCGGGCCCCGATCGCCAGCGGCCCGGCGGCGGAGTCGACGACCACCAGCCCGATGCCGGGGTGCGCGGCCAGGCCCTCGATCAGTCCCGGTACGGCGGCGTCCAGACGCTCGCGGGTCAGCCGCCCCGGATGGCGGGGCAGGTAGATCATCGCCAGGTTGCCCGACGCCACCACCACGGTCTCCGGATCGGTACGCGTCGCCGCCTCCTCCCGGTCGGCCGGCCCCAGGGTGACCTCGCCGCCGTCGGTGTGCGACCGCACGGCCACCCGGGTCGCCGCCCCGGTCGCCCCGCCCCGGCCGGCCACCTCGGTGAGCAGCGTGTTCACCCGTCCCCACTCCTCGACCGGGCCGGCCGCCTCGGCGGTCGTCGCGGCCCGTACCGGGACGGGCCCCGCCGGCCCGCCCTCCGCAGCGGCCGGGCGCACCGTCGGCGCGGCGAGCCGGGCGACCACCTGTGCCAGCGACTCGCCGTACCGCTGCCGGAACGTGGCCCCCTGGCTCTGCCCGTGGTCGCTCAGCACCACGATGTGATAGCGCCGGGCCGCCTCGGCCGCCAGCCGCTGCAGGATGCCGAGCGTCTGGTCGAGCGCCTCGAGGACCGCCAGCGCCTGGGGCCGGGCCGGCCCGGCGTGGTGGGCCACCTCGTCGTAGTCGACGAAGTCGCAGAAGATCACCGGTGCCCCGCCGGCCATCTGCTCGGCGATCAGCGCCACGTTGAGGTCACTGAGCAGGCTCCCCATCGGACGCAGCGCCAGATAGGAACCGCTGCGGCGCCCCCTGGGCCGGACGCCGCGCAGCCGTTGCCGCCGCGCCTCGTACAGCTCGCGCACCACCTGCCCGGCGCCGCGCACGATGGCCCGGGCGAAGCCGTACGGGCTGGCCATGAACGCCGCGTACCCGCGGGTGGACCGCCCGGGCAGCCCGGCGCGGCTCACCGTGAGCAGGCTGGTCGGGGCGTCGCCGGAGAAGGCGGTGCTGATGCTGACGCCGCCGTCGCGCAGCAGCCCCTGACCGGTGGAGAGGCGCCGCTCAATCTCGGCGGCGTCGCGGGGCCGGCTGGTCACCATGAGACGGCCGGGGGAGGCGCCGTCGCCGCCCGCCGTCGCCTTCTCGTACCAGCGGTAGGCCGGCACCCGCCGGACGTCACCGTGCAGCAGACCGGCGTGCGCCGCCGGGGTGGTGGCCGGGAGGCCGGTGTGCCAGCGGGTCATCCGGTGGCTGCGGGAGCGCAGCCACCCGCCGATCGTGGGCAGGTTGCCGGCTCTGATCGCCCACTGCACCAGCGGCGCGGCCACGCCGTCGAGCTGGATGACGAGCAGTGCGTCGGGCGGCCGTTCGGGTGGCACCGCGTCGCCCCGGTGCCGCCACGCCGCCCGGCGGTGCCGGCGCGGTCCGCGCCGGACCCGGTTCATCACCCACAACATCTCGCTGACGAACGCGTCGTCGGTGCCGGCGTCGGCGAGCCAGTTCAGCAGCGCGGCGAGCGCCACGGCGAGCCAGGCGGCGGCGAAGGCGTCGGCGAACCCGCCGACGTGCGCGCCCGGGTCCACGCGCAACGCGACGTACATGACGACGGCCTGCACGCACACGCCGATGGCCAGCGCGCCGAGCCCGCCGAGCGCGGTGGAGAGGGCGAAGAGCAACGGACGCAGCACCGCACCGATGCCGGCGATCAGCCCGACCAGCCACAGCATCGCGACCAGCCCGTTGGCGGTGACCCCGGGCAGCAGCCACAGCGTCGTGCTGAGCACCACGAACGAGGTCACCATGCTGCGCAGCAGCGCCCGCAGCCGGGCCAGCGTGGGCCGGTAGTCGCGCAGCACCCGCAGGCCGATGCGGAACGGCTCGGACAGCGTCGGCCGCGACTCGGCGTCACCGTCCGGCTCCATCCCCATCACGATGCCACACCTGATCTGTCAGGAATCGGCGCGAGCGGGACGAGTCGACGCGGGGCCGGACCGACCTGGCGGGTGTCCTGGCCGGGCGATGGGTACGACGCCGGCGCCCCCGGCTCGGTGAACCGCTACCCGAGCGTGCCGCCGAAGGCCGCGAACGCCTGGGGGCCGATCGGCAGGTCGGCCGCCGACCAGGTGGTGTGGCCGGTGGTGGTGACCCCGCCGGGCGTGTCCGGGGTCGCCGGCGTACTGCGCAGGACGATCACCCGGCCCGCCCGTTGCAGGTCCGCGATCGTGGCGCTCCCGCAGCCCACGACGAGGGCGGCCGCTCCGTCGGGCTGGCGCACCGCGTGCAGGACCTCGCCGAGGTAGTGGAACGGCGTGCCGGTGTTCGCCGGCATGCCGGGCGTGGTCCAGTCCAGCCGGCGCAGCCCGGTGGTGGTCAGCCCCTGCGTGCTGCCGCGCAGGATCGTGACGGCACCCGCGCCGTCGACGCCACCGACGTCCTCCTGCGGGCTCGCGACGGCGATGTCGCCCCACCCGTCGTTGTCGAAGTCGGCGAAGGCGAGTTCCGTACCGAAGTAGGCCGACGGGTCGTCGCTGCCGGGGATGCCGGCGCTCCGCTGGGTCCAGTACTGGACACCGTCGACGGTCAGCCCACCGGACGAGCCACGGAGCACGGTGATCGAGGAGCCGCGGTTGGGCGTGCCGGAGCTGAAGCCCTCGCTGTCGGTGGCCACCACCAGGTCCGCGTATCCGTCCCGGGTGATGTCGCCGGCGGCGAGCGCGGCACCGAAGTTGTCGCCGTACTCGGCGACGTCCGGCACGCCCGGAGTGTCCTGGTAGAACAGCTTCGCCCCGGCGATGTCGAGGCCGTCGGCCGCGCCGGGCAGGACGACCACCGAACCGGCGAAGGACGCGGTGCTGAAGTGGTCCCGGCCGAAGCCGACCGCGAGGTCGTCGCGGCCGTCGTTGTCGAAGTCCGCCGAGGCGAGCACGCTACCGAAACCGTCGGTCTCCGGGGTGACCGGCAGGCCCCGGGCGTTGCCGGGCAGATAGCTGGCAGCGGCGGGGCTGAGCCCGTCGGGCGTACCGCGGAACAGCGCGACGCCGCCGACCCAGGGGCTGCCGGCGCGGGGCGCCCCGGCCACCAGGTCGTCGGTGCCGTCGCCGTCGAAGTCGCCGACGGTGAAGGCCGAGCCGAACAGGTTCTCGCCGGCGACGCCCTCGCCGGGGACGTCGGCGGCCGGCGCCACGTCCGCCAGCCGGATCATCCGGGCCTCGGCGGTCGTGAGCCCCGACCGGCCGCCGTAGAGGATGCGGAACCGGTCGTGCACACTGCCGATCGCGAGGTCGGCGAAGCCGTCGTGGTCGAAGTCGCCGGACGCCAGCGCGCGACCGAAGTCGTTGATCTCGCGGTGCGGGTCGGGTGAGCCGTCGTCGTTCGGCATGCCCGGCGTCGTGTGGTCGAAGGACTGGCTGCCGGCGTTGGTGAAACCACCTCTGACGTCACCGAGGAGCACGTGGACGGCGCCGGACTGCCGGCCGTCCACCACCTGTCGCAGCTCGCTCACGGCCAGATCCGGCCGGCCGTCGCCGTTGAAGTCGCTCCGTACCTCGTTGAGCCCGGTCACCGGCCGGAAATGCTGGGCGCCAGGGGGCTTGGGCAGCGGCTTCACCGGCCTGGTCACCTGCGGGGTCCCCGTCGTCGCGCCCGGCGCCGTGACGGCCCGGGCGGTGCTGCGCGCGGCCGTCGCGGCCGTGGTCGCGTCCGTCGTCGCAGGTCCAACCGCCGGGCCCGGCCGGGCGGGCCGGCCGCCGTCCACGGCCGCCGTGCCCAGGTACGACGTGGGTGCGCCCGGACCGGCGGGCGGCGCGCTCGTCGTCATGCTCGCTGCGACGAGTCCACCGAGGGCCACCGCAGTGCCCAGCAACCGGTACGCGCCCACGATGTCTCCCCCCGACGGTCCGGCGACATGATGCCACGCCGCCGACGCCTCTGGGGGGCACCGAGGTCGCCGCCCCGGCCCGCCCGCATCCTCGCCGGCATCCCGGTGTCCTGGCACGACTCCGGACGATGATCCCGACGGTCGACGGTCACATCCCCCGGTGCTCCCGGGTCAGGACCGGTAGGCGGGCCGTCCCTCGACCCGCCGCGTCATCACGAGGAGGAGCCATGGCCGCCGCCGTTTCCACCATCGACATCGCCCGGCCGCCGGAGCAGGTGTTCTCGTACGTCACCGACCCGTCGCGCTTCGCCGAGTGGCAGGACGACGTCGTGGACGTACGCCTGGAGCCGGCCGGCCGGGCCGGGTTGGGCTCGCGCTTCACGACGATCCGCCGCATCGGCGGGGCCGAGCGGACCATGACCCAGGAGGTGACCGAGGACCGGCCGCCCCGCAGGTGGGCCGTGCACGGGATCGACGGTCCGATCCGGCCGCGCATGACCGTCACCGTGGCACCCCTCGACGAGGGCGCGCGATCGCGCGTGACGTTCGCCCTGGACTTCGTCGGACACGGGATCGGCGTGCCGCTCGTGCCGATGGTCCGCCGGATGGCGGCGAAGGGCGCGCCGGCGAGCTACCGGCACCTGAAGGACCGGCTGGAGGCGGAGGTCTCCTAGCGCCTACAACCGGTGCCGGACCCAGACGTTGGGTTCGACGTAGACGGCGTGGTCGTGCGGCACGTCGCAGTGCACCGGCACCAGCGCGCCCGGCACGTGCACCGGCCCGCTCGTGTCGAACGGCAGGCCCGTCCAGCGGCGCCAGTCCGCCAGGCTCCCGCTGATCATCATCGAGCGGCTGGCGACCCGCTCGATCCGCCCGCCCGCGCGCACGTGCACCCGCAGCCACGGGTCGACCGGCAGGCCGTCCGCCCGGACCTGGGCCGCGTACTCGGTCATCGGCAGGTCCGGGTCGGTGTGCTTGCCGCTCGGGCGGACCGGGGCGACCAGGGTGTCGTACCCCCGGTCGGCGACGGCCCGCCGCATGGCGGCGAGCATCCGGGCGGACAGCCCGCCGCCGCGCCGGTCGGGGCGGACGCAGATCTCGATGGCCGAGACGATGTTCGGGGTGGCCCCGGTGAGCCGGGTGACCGTCGCCCGCTGGATGGCCCGGTCCCAGCCGCCGTCGGGAAGCTCCGGCTCCGTCCAGCGCAGAGGCACCGCGTACGCCCGGGCGATCGCGCGCCCCGGCTCGGCGGAGTCGACGGCGGCGAACACGAACTCGGGGTAGAGGTCGTGGGCGACGTTGTAGTAGATCCCGCCCATCGGGTCCCAGAGCATGAACTGCGGCCACGCCCCCTCGAAGTCCTCGTCGAGCAGGCCGGCGAGGTCCGGGCGGTCCGCCAGGCTCACGATGTCGATCGTCACGGGCGGAAACCGTAGGCGGGCACCGGGCGCGGCGCATCCTGATTTGCGGCCCGCCCCTTCCCCGGGAAGGTGCTGCCTCAGCCCCAGGCGCGCGACCGGTCGACGACCGCGGCCAGCGCGGCCCTGGCCCCGCCGGTCAGCTCCGCCACCAGCTCACCGGCCGGCGTTTCGCGGGTCAGGGAATGCGCCTGACCGGCCCACAGGTTCGCCACCGAGGCGTCCCCGCTGCTCCTGGCGGCGGCCAGCAGCGGGCGGGTGAGGTGCAGCACCTGCGGGTAGCCGACGGGTGCCGACCCGTCGTGCCGGCGGAGGAACTCGTTGACCAGGCCGCGCGCCCGCTTGCCGGTGAACGCGCGGCTCAGGGCGGTCGGCGCGGCGCCGGCCACCGCGGCCCGGTGCAGGTCGGAGGTGCCCGCCTCCGGGCAGCGGAGGAAGGCCGTACCGACCTGCGCGGCGGCGGCCCCGGCGGCGAGCACGGCCGCCACCGCGGCGCCGTCGGCGATGCCGCCCGCGGCCACCAGCGGGCGGTCGCAGCGGGCGGCGACCAGCCGGAGCAGAGGCAGGAGCGCGTAGTCGTCGTCGTCCGGCAGGCCACCGCGGTGCCCGCCGGCCTCCGTGCCCTGCACCACGACGGCGTCCACACCGAGTCCGGCCGCCGCCACGGCGGCGTCCGGGGACGTGACCGTGGCCCAGACCTCGGTGCCCCGCTCCCGCAGGGCGGCCACCGCCGCCCGGTCGGGCAGCCCGAAGACGAAGGACACCACCGGGACCGGGTCCGCGAGCAGGGCGGCCAGCTTCTCCGGGTACCCGTCGTCGCCGCTGATCGGTTCGCCCAGCGTCACCCCGTACCGCCGGGCCTCCGGGGCGAGCCGGTCGCCGTACGCCCGCACGGCGGCCTCGTCGACCGCACCGCCGTTCGGGTCCGGCAGGAACACGTTGACGCCGAACGGGCGGTCGGTGCGGCTACGGACCTCGGCCACGTCGGCGACGAGCCGGTCGACGCCGATCATCCCGGCGGCCAGGAAACCCAGGCCACCGGCCGCGGAGACGGACGCCGCCAGGGCCGGCGTCGACGGGCCGCCCGCCATCGGCGCGGCGACGATCGGGCGAGGCAGCACGGACAGCACGGACATCCACCCATCCTGCCGGATCGCCGTCGCGCCGGTGGCCGCCGCCCGCGAGGGCCGGCCGCCGGCGCCGCCGCCCGGCGCCCGGCGAGGCCCCCGTCGTGCGTACGGAATTCACGATGTCACGGCGGCGACTCCGTCGGCGGTCATAGGCTGCGGACGGATGCACCGGGTCCACCGGTCCGGGTTTCACGATCGGCAGGGGGTGTGCGTGACGGCGACACGACCGCGCCCCACGCCCGTCGACCCGGTGCCGGACGGACGCGGCCGGAAGGTGTCCAGCGGCGCGTGCCGTGACCTCCCTCCCGAGCTGGGGCCGGACGCGATCGGCGTGCTGGAGGGGCGCACCTTCATGTTCTCCGACGCGGTGGGAAACGTGCCGAAGGGGTCCATCGGCGGGCTCGTGCACGACGACACCCGTTTCCTGAACGAGTGGGTGCTCACCATCGGCGACGCGCCGCTGCTGGTGCTCTCCTCCGGCACCGTGGACCCGTACTCTGCGGCCTTCTTCCTGGCCAATTCCGCGCTGCCCGAGCTGCCGGCGAACCGGGTCGGCGTGCGGCGGCAGCGCTTCGTCGGCGAGGGGCTCTACGAACGGGTCGAGCTGCGCTACTTCGGCCTGGAGCCGGCGTCGCTGCGGCTGCGGCTGCAGGCCGGCACCGACTTCGCCGATCTGTTCGAGATAAAGGAATCCGGCCGGGACCGCGGCCCGCACATCGTCGGCCGGCACGAGCCGGACGGGTCGGCGCTGGAGTTCAGCTACCGCAACGGCGACTACGCCGCGTCGGTGCGGATCGAGGCCGACCCGCCGGCCGACCGGATCGACGGCGACAGCCTGGTCTGGGACCTGCGTCTGGAGCGGGGCCAGGAGTGGGGCTGTGAGCTGCGGGTACCGCTGCGCTTCGGCGAGGAGGACTACCGCCCCACGCCCCGGGGGTTCGGGCAGGGGGTCGACCACGGGCTGGAGGACCCGTCGACCCGGTGGGCGGCGAGCAAGCCGCACCTGCACGCGGAGACCGACCTGGTGCGCGACGTCTACCACAAGTCGGCGGTGGACCTCGTCTCGATGCGGATCGAGAAGACCATCGCCGGGGAGCCGGTCGTGCTCATCGCCGCCGGCCTGCCGTGGTTCCTCACCGTCTTCGGCCGGGACACCCTGATCACCGCCTACCAGACCATGATCTGCGGTCCGGACGTCGCCCGCGGCGCCCTGATCGTGCTGGCCACCCACCAGGCCACCACCTTCGACGACTTCACCGACCAGGAACCCGGGAAGATCTTCCACGAGTACCGGTCGGGCGAGCTGACCCGGCTCGGCCTGAAGCCCTACCGGCCCTACTACGGCGGCGCGGACACCACCGCGCTGTGGTTGATCCTGCTGTCCGAGTACTGGCGGTGGACCAGGGACGACGAACTCGTGCACCGGCTGCGCCCCAACGCCGAAGCCGCCCTGCGCTGGATCGACCGCTGCGGTGACCTCGACGGCGACGGCTACGTCGAGTACGCCACCCGCTCCAGTCAGGGCCTGGGCAACCAGTGCTGGCGGGACTCACCGGACGGCGTGCAGTTCGCCGACGGGACCATCCCGGTCCTGCCGATCGCCACCTGCGAGACCCAGGGCTACACCTACGACGCCAAGCTGCGCCTCGCGGAACTCGCCGAGGGCCCCTGGCGGGACCCGGAGCTGGCCCGCCGGCTGCGGGAGGAGGCCCAACGGCTGCGTGTGCAGTTCGACCGGGACTACTGGATCCCGCACCGGGGTGGCTACTACGCCGTCGGGCTCGACGGCGACAAGCGGCGGATCGACTCGATGACCTCCAACATGGGCCACCTGCTGTGGAGTGGCATCGTGCCCGAGGACCGCGCCGCACACATCGCCCGGCAGCTCATGTCCGACGAGATGTTCTCCGGCTGGGGCGTACGCACGCTGTCCACCGCCGACATCGGCTACAACCCCATCGGCTACCACCTCGGCACCGTCTGGCCGCACGACAACTCCATCATCGCGGCCGGTCTCGCCCGCTACGGCTACCGCAAGGAGGCCAACCGCATCGCGATGGCGATGCTGGAGGCCGCCCGCCACTCGGAGCACCGCCTGCCGGAGGCGTTCTCCGGCTACGACCGGTCCTTCGGCCGCCGGCCGGTGCCCTATCCGACCGCCTGCAACCCGCAGGCCTGGGCCAGCGGCGCGCCCCTGCTCCTGCTCCGCACGATGCTCGGCCTGCACCCGCAGCAGGAGACCCTGATCGCCGACCCGCACCTGCCCGGCGAACTCGGCCGGATCCGCCTGCACCACGTCCTGGCCGGTGGCCGCCGGTGGAACGTCGAGGCGACCGGTTCGCACGCCACCGTCACCCCCGACGACGGGCCGGGTGAGCCGGCGACCTGACCCGACGCCGCCGGGGTGAGGGCGCTCGGACGGCACGCGACCGGGGCGACGTCGCGGCAGACTGACCCGATGTCGTCGACGATGCTGGTGGTCGGTCCGAAGCTGGCGGTGACCCTGGTCGTGCTGACCGCCGTGGCGGCGGCCGTGGCCGTCGCCGGCCGGCTCGGGCACGGCCGCCAGATCGTCGTCGCCGCCGTTCGCGCCACGGTCCAGTTGGGGGCGGTGTCCCTGCTGATCGCCGCCATCGTCGCCGCGCTGTGGGCCACCGCGGCCTTCGTGGTGGTGATGTGCGTGGTCGCGGCGGGCACCTCCGGCCGGCGGATCACCGGCGGGGCGCGCGGCTGGTGGGCCGCCGTGCCGATCGTGGCGGGAAGCCTCTCCGTCGTGGCGGGCCTGCTCGTGGCGGGCCTGGTGCCGCTGCGCGGCATCGCGATCATCCCGGTCGCCGGCATCCTGATCGGCGGCGCGATGACCGCCACCTCGCTGGCCGGCCGGCGCGCGCTGGACGAGCTGACCGGCCGCTGGGGCGAGGTGGAGGCAGCCCTGGCGCTGGGCCTGCTGCCCCGGGACGCGGTGCTGCTGATCTGCCGTCCGGCGGCTGCTCAGGCGTTGATCCCGGCGCTGGACCAGACCCGCACCGTGGGGCTGGTGACCCTGCCCGGGGCCTTCGTCGGGGTGCTGCTCGGTGGGGCCGATCCGATCGCTGCCGGGATCACCCAGTTGTTCGTGCTCGTCGGGCTCCTGGCCGTGGAGGTCGTCGCGGTCGTGCTGACCGTCGAACTGGTGGCCCGCGGGCGGCTGCGCCCGGCCCCGTGACCGACCGGCACGCCCGCGACGACCTCCGCGGGGACGCTCAGGCGGCTGGAGCTCCGCCGCCGGCGGGGCCGACCGGGACCGCCGGCAGCGGTCGTGGACCCCGGTCCCGGTGGGTTGCCGGCCGCCGGGACGACGGCCGCACCGGATCCCGGACCGGCACGAGGCGACGAAGGCGCCGCTCCGGTGACGCCAGGGCCCAGTCGCGACAGGCCACCGCGCTCGCCCCGGTGTCGAGGCCCGGCGAATGCCCCCTGCCCGGCCGGGTACCCGACGAGTGCCGACGGCCCGGCCGACCACGTCCCGGTGCCGTGACCGCCTCGTGCCCGCCGACCGTCGCCGGTCCACCGGCCACGGTCGCGCGGGTCGCACAGGAAGGGATGGCTCGCGATGAAGGTGCGAAGCTCGCTGCGCTCGTTGAAGCAGAAGGCGAACTCCATCGTGGTTCGCCGCCGAGGCAAGCTGTACGTGATCAACAAGTCCGATCCGCGCCAGAAGGCGCGCCAGGGCTGAGGCGGGTACGCCCCGGCACCCCAACGAGGGGTGCCGGGGCGTACCCGGTCAGCGGGCGTCGGCGGGTCAGCCCTTGAGTGCCGCCGCGACCGCGTCGGCGAGGGTGGTGGTGGGGCGGCCGGCGAGCCGGCGCAGGTCCCCGCTGTCGGTGGTCAGCTCGCCGCGGGCGATGCCCAGGTCGCACTCGGCCAGGATGGCCGCGTACGGCTCCGGCAGGCCGGCGGCGACCAGAGCCCTGGTGTACTCGTCGGCGGGCAGGTCCCGGTAGACCACCTCGGTGCCGCTCTGCCGGGAGACCTCGGCGGCCAGTTCGGTCAGCGTGAACGGCTCGTCGCCGCCCAGCTCGTACGTCGCGTCGTCGTGGCCGTCGCCGACCAGGACGGCGGCGGCAGCGGCGGCGTAGTCGGCGCGGGTGGCGGCGGCGACCCGGCCGGCACCGGCGCTGCCGAGGACCGCGCCGTGCTCGAGCGCGGCGGCGAGGTTGCCGGTGTAGTTCTCGGTGTACCAGCCGTTGCGCAGCAGCGTGTACGGCAGGCCGGAGGCGCGGATCAGCTCCTCGGTGGCCCGGTGCTCGGTGGCGAGGGGGAAGCCGGCGGTGCCGGCGTTCAGGACGCTGGTGTACGCGATCAGGCGTACCCCGGCGGCCACGGCGGCGTCGACGACGGCCCCGTGCTGGGCCACCCGCCGCCCCACCTCGTTGGATGAGACGAGCAGCAGGCGGTCGGCGCCGGCCAGGGCGGTGGCCAGCGTCTCGGGACGGTCGTAGTCGGCCTCCCGGACGAGCACGCCCCGCGCGGCCAGGTCGGCGGCCTTCTCGGGGGTGCGGACCGCGGCGACGATCTCCTGGGCGGGCACGCCCCTGTCCAGCAGTTCGGTGACGACGAGGCGGCCGAGCAGGCCGGTGGCTCCGGTAACGACGATCATGATTGCTCCTCGGGGTGACGGGTACCTTGAAGCATGCACTAACTTTTAGAAAGTGCCAACCTAGAAGTTAGTGCGGTGGATCGGGAGGTGTCCGCCGGGTACCGTCGGAGCCATGACTGCTCCCCTCACCAACCCCGGCGGAGCGGACGCCCCGGACGCCGACGACCAGTTCCTCGTGGACGTCTTCGCCCGCAACTGCGACTCGCGCCGCACCCTGGAGAACATCGCCGGCAAGTGGGGGATCCTGGCGCTCTCCGCGCTGCACGAGGGCGCGTACCGGTTCAACGCGCTGCGCCGCCGGGTCGACGGGGTCAGCGAGAAGATGCTGTCCCAGACGCTCCAGGCGCTGGAGCGCGACGGCCTGGTCCGGCGCGACGTGCAGGCGACCATCCCGCCCCACGTCGAGTACAGCCTCACCCCGCTCGGTGCCCGGGTGGCCGAGCGGCTGGTCGGCCTGATCGAGCTGGTCGAGAGCGAGATGGGTGCCGTGGTCGCGGCCCAGGCCGAGTACGACCGGGCGGCGGACCGGAAGCGGCGCAATCCCGCCTGAGCCGGCACCGTCGCGCGGATTTCCGCCCGTTCGGGGCGACACCGTCGGAATGGCGACAGTGCCGGCGGCGGCCGAGGGCCGACCAGACCCGCTAGATTCGCCGGCGAGGCTCATCGCAGAGCCACCCCCGCTCGGCCTGCCACGTCGATGACCGCAGCCCCGGGCCCCCCGCGCACCGACGGGGTGGCCCGCAGCGCGCAAACGACGCCGGCACCCGGACCGCCGCCCCCCGGGAGGTCGTGGTGTACCAGTCGCCCGCGCGCGTCTTCGCCCGGCTCGGCGCCACCGGGCCCGCGCCCGCGCCGTCCGTGATCATCCGACGGGCCGTCGTGCTCGGCGCGAGCGTGGCCGGGCTGCTGGCGGCCCGGGTGCTCGCCGAGCACGCCGAGAGCGTGCTGGTGGTGGACCGGGACGAGCTGGGGGCGGGCACCGGGCACCGGGCCGGTGTGCCGCAGGGCACCCAGATGCACGTCCTGCTGCCGGCCGGCCGGGACCAGATCGACCGGTGGTTCCCCGGCTTCTCCGGCGAGGCCGTGGCCGAGGGCGCCGTACGCCTTCCCGCCGCCGCCCGCCGCAGTTACCTCGACGGCCGGCGCAAGGTGCCCGGTTCCGACGTCGACATGATCGCGGCGAGCCGGCCCTTCCTGGAGGAGCTGCTCCGGCGCCGCACGCTGGAGCTGCCCAACGTCACGTTGCTGCCGGGACGGGTGACCGGCCTGGAGTTCGCCGGCGGGGCGGTCACCGGTGTGCGGCACGACAGCGCGGCCGGCCCGGTCGTCACGGCCGCCGACTTCGTGGTGGACGCCACGGGCCGGTCCAGCCGGCTCGGCGACTGGCTGGAGCAGGGCGGGTGGGACCGTCCCCCGATGCGCCGGATGGCGATCAACCTGCACTACGCGACCGCCACGTTCCGGCGTACCGAAGAGCAGCCGGTGCCGGTCGCGGTGCTGGCCGCCTGCACCGCGGCGGCCGGCGGCGACATCGCCGGCGCCGCCTTCTCCGCGATCGAGGACGGCCGGTGGATCGTGATGCTCGGCAGCTACGGCGACGACCGGCCCGGCCGCGACGCGGACGACCTGATCCGCCGGTGCCGGGAGGACTTTCCCCCCGAGTTCGCCCGGGTGGTCGGCAACGAGCTGCTCGGGCCGGTCCGCACCTACCGGCAGGCCGACAGCCGGCGCCGGGACTTCCACCGCCTGCGCCGGGTGCCGGCCGGACTGGTGGCGGTGGGTGACGCCGTCTCCTCGTTCAACCCGATCTACGGGCAGGGCATGTCGTCCGCCGCCCTGCACGCCTCCTGCCTCTCGGAGTACCTCCGCTCCGGTCCCGACCTGCGCCAACCGCCCCGGGAGTTCCACGCGTTGCAGCGGGTGGTGGTGGACGCCGCCTGGGGGATGTCGACCTCCGCCGACCTGGCCCGCCCGTCCGTGCCCGGCCCCCGTCCCCGGGGATACCGGATCTCCCGCTGGGTGGCCGACGAGATCACCGCCGCGTCGGTGACCGACCCGGTGACCGCCCGGCGCTTCGACGCCGTCGTCGAGATGCGCCGCCACCCGAACGCGCTGGCCGCACCCGCCACCCTGCTGCGCGCGGTACGGGTCAACCGGGCGCGGCAGCGGGCGGGTGACTGACGCCGGTCAGCACCGCCGCCGCAGGAACTCGTCGGCGCGCTCCCGCATCGGCGCGGTGGAGACCTGCCCGCTGCGAACATCGCGGCCCCGTGCAGCGCGTCACTCGCTGGCGCTCGGCCCCAGCAGCCGGATCTCCTCGATGTCCAGCGCGGCCTGCACCTCTCGCTGCACGGCGTCGTCGATCTCGTTGTTGTCGCGCATCCGGTTGATCTCGCGGCGCTTGTGGTCGAGCAGCTGGAGCCGGAGGCGGCGGTCGCGCTCCCGCGCCTCGGCGGCCTCCTCGCCGCTCTCGGTGGTGAGCACGTCGTCGAGGTGCCGCTCGTAGTCGGAGCGGAGCCGGTGCACCACGTCGGCGTCGACGCCGATTCCGGCGGCGACCTCGGGCAGCGCGGCCAGGCCGGCCCGGGTGGCCGCCGTCCGGGCCTGCCGGATCTCCTCCTCCTGCTCGGTGTCGCCCCGCAGCCGCGCCCAGTCGAGCACGGCCGGCAGCGTGCTGCCCTGGATCAGGATCGTCAGCAGGATGACCATCGCGGTGCAGAAGATGATCAGGTCACGTTCGGCGACCGGAGCCCCCGAGGCGGTCGTCATCGGCACCGCGAGCGCCGCCGCGAGCGACACCGCGCCGCGGAATCCCGCCCACCCGGCGGCGGTGCGCACCCGCCAGCCGGTCGGGCCCCGCCGCTGCCCCTTGCGCCGTTCGACGAGTTCCAGGCCGAAGCCGGCAAGGTGCACCATCGCCATCCGGGTCACCACCACCACGACCGTCGCGACCGCCCCGATGGCCAGGGCCTGGGTCGTCGAGGTGCTGGTGATGCTCTCCGCCGCCCTGGGGATCTGCATGCCGAGCAGGACGAACAACGAACCGTTGATCAGGAAGGTGGAGAGGTCCCAGAAGGCGAACGCCAGCACCCGGGAGCGGGCCCGGATCACGCGGGGCCCGTAGTAGGACAGGAGGAGGCCGGAGACCACCACCGCCAGCACGCCGCTGGCATGGACGAGCTCCGCCAGCAGGAACGCGAGGAACGGGGTCAGCACGCTCAGCGCGCCCTCGCGCAGCGGGTCGTCGAGGCGTCGGCGGATCGCGATCACGACCGCGCCGGCCAGCAGGCCGGCCGCGACCCCGCCCCCGGCCGCGCGGCCGAACTCCCCGAGCAGGGCCGGTGCGTCCGGCCAGGCGCCGCCCACGATCAGGCCGACCGTGACGGAGAAGAGCACCAGCGCGGTGCCGTCGTTGATCAGGCTTTCCGCGCGCAACGTCGTCAGGATCCGGCGGGGCATCCGCTTGGCCAGGCCGGCGACCGCCGCGGCGTCGGTCGGCGCAAGCACCGCGCCCAGCGCCCAGGCCGCGGCCGGATCCACCCCGAGCTGCTGCACCGCCAGGGACACCGCGACCATCGTGATCCCCACCAGCACCACGGCCAGCAGCGCGATCGCCGGCAGGTTCGCCCGGATCTCGCGGATGCTGACGACCAGGCTCTCCCGGTAGAGGATCGCCGGCAGGAAGAGCAGCAGCACCACCTCCGGCTCCAGCACCACGTGCGACAGCGGTGGCAGCAGCGCGAGCAGCGCACCCATGGTGATCAGCAGGACCGGTGGGGCAACGCTGTAGCGGCCGCCGAGGGTGGTGCCGATCAGCACCGTGGCGGCCAGGACCACGATCAGGAGCAGTGCCTCCACGTCACCCCCTCCGCCGGTGGCGATCGGCGCACCGCCGCTGCGGCGGCGTTCCGACCGGTCTCCGGCCGGCGGCCCGGCGCCGCCCGCCCGGGCGCGGGCGGGCCCGCCGGTCGCCGGCCACCCGCACATCGTGATACGGCCGGTGGGCGGCGTGGGGCGGAACGATCGATCCGGTCGTCGACGGAGGTGGCCGCACCGTGCGCGGCAGCAGTAGGGGTCGGAAGGGGTACTCGGGCGCGGCGTACGTGGTTAGCGTCGGCCCCGAGCGGGCCACCGTACGCGAGAAAACCGCCGCACGCGGCGCTGCTCCCGGTCGGTCTCGGCTCACCTTTCACGCGATCCGGCAGAGGGAGACCCACATGGGGCGGGCGGAGAACAAGGTCGTCGTCATCACTGGCGCGGCCCGTGGTCAGGGGCGCAGCCACGCGGTCCGGCTGGCCGAGGAGGGCGCCGACATCATCGCGATCGACATCTGCAGGGACATCGACACGGCCGGCTACGGCATGGCCGGCAACGAGGACCTGGAGGAGACGGCGCGCCTGGTCAAGGAGACCGGTCGCCGGGTGGTCGTCCGGCACGCGGACGTCCGTGACTACGCCGCGCTGCGCACGGCCATCGAGGAGGGCGTCGCCGAACTGGGGAAGGTCGACGTCCTGATCCCGAACGCGGGCATCCTGCCGATGGGGCCGGACCAGCCGATCAGCGCCTTCACCGGCACCATCGACGTCAACCTCGCCGGCGTGCTGAACACGGTGCACGCCGCGCTGCCGCACTTCAACGAGGGCGTGTCGGTCATCATCGTCGGCTCGATCGCGAGCTTCCTGCCGCCGATGCCCTCCGACGTGATGGCGGGCGCCGGGTACGCCGGTTACCGGTTCGCCAAGCACGTCCTGGTCGACTACGTGAAGGCGCTGGCGCTGCAGCTCGCGCCGACCAGCGGGCGGGTGAACTCGGTCCACCCGACCACCGTGGACACCGACATGGCCTTCAACAAGGGCATGTTCCAGACCTACCGGCCGGACCTCGACGACCCCACCGTCGAGGACGTCGCGCCGATCCTGAGCGCCATCCACGCCATGCCGATCTCGCACGTGACCCAGGCCGACGTGACCCACGCCGTGGTCTACCTGGCCTCCGACGAGTCGCGGTACGTCACCGGCAGCCAGATCAAGATCGACGGTGGCGCGCTGGCCATGCAGCACCTCTGACGTCGTCCCGCCGTACCCCTAGGGCGGGGTGGTGGACAGCCGGCGGTCGGGCCGTGCCGGATGCGGCGCGGCCCGACCGGCGTCCGGCACGGGCAACCAAGGACCGATCGACAGCGGCGCCGGCACGCGCGCCGGCCGCGGAACAGGACGGACAGATGACCGACACGGGTGTCACGCTCTACCTCGAGCTGATCAAGAAGGTGATCGCCAACGAGATCTACACCGACAACGCGGCCCCCTGGTGGACCGGGGCCGAGGGCGCCGCGGTGCCCGAGGGCGGCCTGCCCGGTACCTCCGCCGCGCACACCCTGGTCGGTCTCGAGGGCCTGGACAACGTGCAGGAGTGCGTCGAGCGCGTGCTGGCCGACCAGATCCCCGGGGACCTGGTCGAGACGGGCGTGTGGCGCGGCGGCGTCACCATCCTGATGCGCGCCATCCTCAAGGCGCACGGCGTCACCGACCGGCGGGTCTGGGCCGCCGACTCCTTCGAGGGCGTGCCGGAGGCGGGGGAGGCCAGCCACCCCCTCGACCAGGAGATGGCGCTGCACAACCTGAACAGCATGCTCAGCGTCTCGGCGGACGCCGTACGGGCCAACTTCAAGGCGTACGACCTGCTCGACGAGCAGGTGGAGTTCCTGGAGGGCTGGTTCTCCGAGACCCTGCCGGCGGCGCCGATCTCCTCGATCGCCGTGCTGCGCCTCGACGGCGACCTGTACGAGTCGACCCGGGACGCGCTGATCCCGCTCTACCCGAAGCTCTCCGCGGGCGGCTTCATCATCATCGACGACTACAACATGGAGCCCTGCCGGGCGGCGGTGCACGAGTACCGCGACGCGCACGGGATCACCGACGAGATCCGGCCGGTGGACAACGGCGGGGTCTTCTGGCGCAAGACCGCCTGACCTGCGTACGCCGAGAAGGGCGCCACCTCCCGACGGAGGCGGCGCCCTTCTCGCGTGGCCGGGCCGGCGCACGCGCGAAGGCCCTTCTCCAACGGGGGAGGAGAAGGGCCTTCGCTGTCGGTGACCGACGCCGACGCTCAGTCGGTCTTCTTCTGGAAGAAGACGGCGGCGAGGGTGACGGAGACGACGAGGATGCCGACGGACCAGGTGAGAGCGATCCACGGGTTGTCGCCGACCGGCCGGTCGAGCAGGAAGCCGCGGACGCTCTCGATGATCGGCGTCGACGGCTGGTGCCGGGCCACGCCCTGCAGCCAGCCGGGCAGCGTGTCGATCGGCACGAACGCGCTGCTGACGTAGGGCAGGAACATCATGATGAAGGCGAAGCTGGCCGCCGCGTCGGTGGACTTGGTGAGCAGCCCGACCACCGCGGAGAGCCAGGACATCGCCAGGATGAAGGTGACCAGGATGCCCCCGGCGGCGAGCCACTGGAGCAGGCCGGCCTCCGGCCGGAACCCGATGAGCAGGGCCACCGCGATCACCACGACGGTGGAGACGACGTTCTTGATGACGCTGGCGGTGACGTGGCCGCCGAGCAGCACCGCCCCGCTGACGTCCATGGACCGGAAGCGGTCGATGATGCCGGTGCTCATGTCGTTGGCGACGCCCACGCCGGTCTGGGCGGCCCCCCACACGGTGCAGAGCAGCAGTACGCCCGGGGACACGTAGGTCACGTAGTCGCCGCCGGTCTGGATCGCCCCGCCGAAGAGGTAGACGAAGAGCACCATCATCATGATGGGCAGCATCAGCGCCATCATCAGGGCGTCCAGGTCCCGGCTGGTCAGCCGGGTGCAGCGCCCGATCATGGTCACCATGTCGGTCCCCAGCGAGGTGGGCCGGGGGCGGTTGCGCAGGACGATGGACTCAGTCACCGACAGTCTCCTTCACTCTCTCCACCTCCGGGGTCGGGGTGGGGTGACCCGTCAGCGCCAGGAACACGTCGTCCAGCGTCGCGCTGTGCACCTGGAACTTCGTGATCCGGTTGCGCTGCGGGTCTGCCTCGTCCAGGACGGCCCGCACCTGGTTGGCGGAGCCGTCGGTGGTGACCCCGATAGTCAGCAGGTCGAGATCCTTGGTGACCACCCGCTCGCCCAGCAGCACCAGGACGTCCTCCAGCGCCGTGCGGTCGACCAGCTCGAGGTCGAGCCGCTGACCGGCGACCCGCTCCTTGAGCTGGGTGGGTGTGCCCTCGGCGACGATGGTGCCGCCGTCGAGCAGGGCCACCCGGTCGGCCAGCCGGTCGGCCTCCTCCAGGTACTGCGTGGTCAGGAAGATGGTCAGGCCGTTGGCGGCCAGGTCGGCGATGACGCCCCACAGCGCGAGGCGGCTGCGCGGGTCCAGGCCGGTGGTCGGCTCGTCGAGGAAGACCACCGACGGCGCCCCGACCAGGCTGGCGGCGAGGTCGAGCCGGCGGGCCATCCCGCCGGAGTAGGTGGCCAGCCGACGGCCACCGGCGTCGGTCAGGTCGAACCGGGCGAGCAGGTGCGTCGCGCGCTCCTGCGCCTCGGCGCGGGACAGCCCGGTGAGCCGGCCCATCATGCGCAGGTTCTCCTCGCCGGTCTGGTTCTTGTCGATCGCGGCGTACTGCCCGGTGAGGGTGATGGCCCGCCGCACCTTGCGGCGCTCCTTGACGACGTCGAAGCCGGCGACCCGGGCGCGGCCCGCGTCGAGGGAGGTGAGCGTCGAGAGGATGCGGACGGTGGTGGTCTTGCCCGACCCGTTCGGGCCCAGCAGGGCGAAGACGCTGCCCCGGGGGACGCTCACGTCCACGCCCTTGAGCACCTGCACGTCGCCGTAGGACTTTCGTAGCCCGGTGGCTTCTATTGCCAATTCGTAGGCCATTGTCGTTGCACTCCTCGCCGTCCCTGCTCCGGGTGGTCTTCTGCGTGCCTCGTACGCTGATTCGTGTAGACTGTACGCAGTTCGATGTTTGCCTGTCAACCGGCTTCGATGCCGCAGGTCAGGCCCGTTCTTCAGCTCGCGTCGCGCGCCTGCCGGCGGCGGCTCGCGGGCGACGCCGGGGCCGTGTCGGGCTCGGGTCGACCGTGCCGCGGCCGACCGGTGCCCCGAGCCGGTCGCCACGGCCCGCAATGGAAGGTGGCGGGGCTGGATTTCCCGTGCCCCGACAATGCGCGGAATCATCGCTACCGGCTCGGCGGCGACGCGCCCTGAAAAGCCTTCACTCATTTTTCGTCATCCGGGATCAGATGGGGGATGACCCTGACCCGTGGCCCGGCGGAACGTTCGACGACCCCTAGGTGGCGACCATAGGCGCTGTTCACAGCCATGATCCCGAAGGCTTCCGTCGATCGCCGATGAGGGTTCCCGGTGGTCGGTCCGGGGCCGCCGGAGGGTGTGGGGTTGACGCGCCGACTACGCGGTGTGTACGGTCTGCACATAACGGTATACGGCATACACAGAAGATTTCGGAGTCTTTTACCGAGCTGATTTCTGTTCGGTTCGAGGTTGACGCCGGGAAAGTCGCCACATTCATTCCGTTCTTACTTGTCGCATTGATGTTCGACTTCTTTCTTTCGTCGCCCGGACGCGGCGACGGACGGCGGCGCGGGCGAAGCGGCGGCGCGGACGCGAGGGCGTGGGCGGCCGGCGGCCCGGGAGAGGGCACCCACGGGTGGTCGCCGGGGCACGCCACCTGCGGAGGTGAGGACGACGGTGATCGGAGCGCACGGAGAGCGAATGAAAGCGATGTCGGGAGGAATGGTGGGCCTGCGTTGGGAACACAACGTGGAGGTCACGGTGTCCCCGGACGGGTGGCTGATCCTGCACCGGCAGCCGACCGCCGTCACGTACCGGTATCCGCCCCTCGTCACGGTCTCCTGGATCTCGCTGCAGCGGCACGGCGGCGACCTCCACCTGGCGGCCGACGAGGTGGCCACCAGCTGGCAGGCCGACCGGGCGGACATCATCGTGGTCATCGGCCGGTGGCTCGACGAACTGCGCGAGGCCGGGCTGGTGCGAGAGGACTGAGCACGCCGACCGCCGACGCCCCCGGTGCCGTCCCGACCCCGGTCGTGCCGCGGCGACGGTGTCGAGGAGGTCAGTGGCATCGCGATGCCCAGGCGCCCGGCGCCCGGTAGTCCACCGCGGCGGACCAGGAGGCCTCGGCGCGCCGGGAGACCGTCGCGGTCCCGTCCCGCGCGGCGCGCAGCGAGCACATCAGCGCCACCGTGGCCGCCGCGAGCTCCTCCTCGGTGGGAGCGCCCCGGAGCACCACCAGCCGGGCCACCGGCGCGGCCGGGTCGACCTCCTCCGGGCCGGTCACGTCGGCGGATTCCCGTGCTTGCGCCCCGGCAGCTGCACCCGTTTGGCCCGCAGCGTCTCCAGCGCCCCGATCAGCACCGCGCGCGTCTCCGCCGGGTCGATGACGTCGTCCACCAGGCCCCGCTCGGCCGCGTAGTAGGGATGGACCAGCTCCTGCTCGTACTGCTTGATCCGCTGCCGCCGGGCCGCCTCCGGGTCCGGCGCCGCCGCGATCTCCCTGCGGAACACCACGTTGGCCGCGCTCTCCGCGCCCATCACCGCGATCTCGTTGCTCGGCCAGGCGAAGGAGAGATCCGCGCCGATCGACCGGGAGTCCATCACGATGTACGCCCCGCCGTACGCCTTGCGCAGGATCACCTGGATCCGGGGCACGGTCGCCGAGCAGTACGCGTACAGCAGCTGCGCGCCGTGCCGGATGATCCCGCTGTGCTCCTGCGCGGTGCCGGGCAGGAAGCCGGGCACGTCGACCAGGGTCACCAGCGGGATGCTGAAGGCGTCGCAGGTCTGCACGAAGCGGGCCGCCTTGGCCGAGGCCGGCCCGTCGAGGGCGCCGGCGAGCATCCGGGGCTGGTTGGCGACGATGCCCACCACGTGCCCGTCCAGCCGGGCCAGGCCGCAGACGATGTTGCGGGCCCAGGAGGCGTGCACCTCCAGCAGGTCCCCGTCGTCGACGATCTCCTCGATCACCTCGCGCATGTCGTACGAGCCGCGGGAATCGGCCGGCACCAGGTCGAGTAGGCGCGGGCAGCGGCGGCCCGGCGGGTCCCCGGTGGGGTGCACCGGGGGCAGCTCCCGGTTGTTGGAGGGCAGCAGCGAGAGCAGGTGCCGCACGTCGGCCAGGCACTCCGCCTCGGTGTCGTACGCGAAGGAGACGGTGCCGGTGACCGAGGCGTGGACCTCCGCGCCGCCGAGCTGCTCGTGCGTCACCGTCTCGCCGGTCACCGCCTGCACCACGTCCGGCCCGGTGAGGTAGAGCTGAGCCACGTTCCGTACGGCGAAGACGAAGTCGGTCAGCGCCGGGGAGTACGCCGCGCCACCGGCGCAGGGCCCGAGCATCACGCTGATCTGGGGGATCACCCCGGACGCCTGCACGTTGCGGCGGAAGATGCCCCCGTACCCCGCCAGGGCGGTGACCCCCTCCTGGATCCGGGCGCCCGCGCCGTCACCGAGGCAGACCAGCGGCGCGCCGGCCGACTCGGCCATGTCCATGATCTTGTGGATCTTCTCGGCGTGGGCCTCGCCCAGCGACCCGCCGAAGATCCGGAAGTCGTGCGCGTACGCGAAGACCGTGCGGCCGTCGACCTTGCCCCAGCCGGTCACCACGCCGTCGGTGTGCGGGCGGCGGTCCTCCAGCCCGAACCCGGCGGCCCGGTGCCGGCGTAACTGCTCGATCTCCCGGAAGGTGCCCGGGTCGAACAGCAGGTCGAGCCTTTCCCGGACGGTCAGTTTGCCCTTGGCGTGCTGCTGCGCCGTGGCTCGGGGCCCTGGTCCGGCCACGGCCGTGGCCCGGACGGAATGCAGCTCGGCCACCCGGGACCGGAGGTCGGAATGCGATTTGTCCACCATGCGCGCCTCGCCCCTCACGCTCGCCGACGTCGACCCGCGTCAACCGGCCGGTCGGGTTCTCACGTAACCACCGCGTGCGGGGGCCGGACCAGAACGGTCGCCCCCTAACCCGCGCGGCAGATCCCCTAGCCGCCGTCCCTGCCACCCCAGGGCCATCGCCATTACCGCAGGTCAGCCCGGTTATGGGCGGGGTCGGTGAAACTGATCGGACACTCGGCCGAAGAGCTTGACGGTGTTCCGCCGTACTGCTTAGCATGTACGCGTGGGGCATACGCAGAAGCGCGCCCCGTGTGGTGGGGCACCTTCGAAAATGGCCGTCAGGCCCGATGAGCGACGAGGTCTTGTCCCCGTCTCCAGGCGGACGACGCCGGGATCTCCGTGCCCTGGACGATCAAATCGGCATAGACGGGCATAGAAGGGTTTCGGCTCAATGAGCGATTCTGTCGGGCTACTGGCCAAACTGCCGAGTGGTCGGCGTTCCAAATGGGCCCTCCTCGCGTTGTGGATTGTCCTCGCCGTCGTGCTCGGCCCGCTCTTCGGCAAGATCGAGGAGTACGAGGACCGCACTCCCTCCGGCAGCCTCCCGCGCGGCGCCGAGTCCACCGCCGTGATGGAGGAGCTGGACAAGTACCGCTCCGCCTCCGAGGCCGTCCCGGTCGTCGCCGTCTACACCCGGGAGGCCGGGATCCAGGACGCCGACCGGAGCAAGGTGGAGGCCGACCGCGCGGCGTTCGCCCGGTTCGCCGACGGCGGCGCGGCCATCCAGCCGGCCATCCCGTCGCAGGACGGCAAGGCGCTCATGCTGGTCGTGCCGCTCACCCGTGACGACGTGGAGATCGACTTCGCGGTCAAGGACCTGCGGGCCGCCGCCCAGGCCGGCGCACCCGCCGGGCTGGACGTCGACCTCGGCGGCCCCGGCGGCCTGCTCAACGACTACACCCAGGCGTTCGAGAACCTGGACGTCAACCTGATGATCGCGACCAGCTCGATCGTCGTGGTGCTGCTGTTGCTGATCTACCGCAGCCCGTTCCTCTGGATCTTCCCGCTGCTGGCCGTCGGCTTCGCCAGCGCGCTCACCCAGGGCGTGGCGTTCCTGCTCGCCAAGCACGCCGGGCTGCCGGTCAACCCCGCGAGCTCCAGTCTGCTGATGATCCTGCTGTTCGGCGTCGGCACCGACTACGCGCTGCTGCTCATCGCGCGCTACCGCGAGGAGCTGCGCCGGCACGCCGACAAGCACCTGGCGATGGGCATCGCGCTGCGCCGCTCGGGCCCGGCGATCCTCGCCTCCGCCGCGACCGTCGTGGTCGGTCTGGCCTGCCTCGCCCTCGCCGACATGCAGAGCGCCCGCAGCCTCGGCCTGGTCGGCGCCACCGGTGTGCTCTGCGCGTACCTGGCGATGGTCACCATCCTGCCGGCGCTGCTGGTGATCGCCGGCCGGTGGGTGTTCTGGCCGTTCGTGCCGAAGTTCGGCCAGGAGGCCCGGGCCGGGCGCGGGTTCTGGTCCCGCATCGGTACGGCCGTCGGCCGCCACCCCCGGGTGGTCTGGCTCGGCTGCCTGATCGTGATCGGTGGCCTCGCCGTCAGCGCGCTGGACATCAAGATGGGGCTGGCCCAGACCGAGGTGTTCCAGACCAAGCCCCAGTCGGTCACCGCGCAGGAGAAGCTCGCCCGGCACTTCCCGTCCGGCGCGTCCGACCCGGCCATCCTGGTCGCCGACGCCTCGGCCGCCGGGCCGGTCAAGGCCGCCGCAGCCGGCGTCGACGGTGCGACGGTGGGCCAGGAGTCGCCCAGCCCGGACGGCCGCCGGGTCATCATCGACGTGGTGCTCCGGGACGCGCCGGACAGCGCCGCGGCGAAGGAGACCATCGACGACATCCGGGACGCGGTGCACGCCGTACCCGGGGCCAACGCGAAGGTCGGCGGCACGACGGCGGAGACCCTCGACATCGACCGCGCCTCCAGCCGGGACGCCCAGGTGGTCATCCCGGTCGTGCTGGCGGTGATCCTGCTGTTCCTGATCATCCTGCTCCGCGCCCTGGTGGCACCGCTGGTCCTGCTCGGCACGGTGGTGGCGTCCTACTTCGCCGCCCTGGGCGCGTCGCATTTGCTCTTCAAGCACGTCTTCGGGCACGAGGGGACGGCCTGGCAGTTGCCGCTGGTCAGCTTCGTCTTCCTCGCGGCACTCGGCGTCGACTACAACATCTTCCTGATGACCCGGGTGCACGAGGAGGCCGCGCGGCACGGCCACGCCGAGGGCGTACGCCGTGGTCTCTCCACCACCGGCAGCGTCATCACGTCGGCCGGCATCGTGCTGGCGGCGACCTTCGCGGTCTTCGCCTCCATGCCGGTGGTCGACATGATCCAGTTCGGAGTGGTGGTCGCGGTGGGCGTCCTCCTCGACGCCTTCCTGGTGCGGACCCTGCTGGTGCCGGCGCTCTCCTTCGACATCGGCCGGGCGAGCTGGTGGCCCGGACGGCTCTACCGGGACCTCGGCAGGCCGGCCACCGCGCCGGTCAGCCCCGGGGTGCCGGGCCCGGTGCGCGCCACCAAGTAGGGCCACCGGGCGGGCGGGCCGGGTCGGCCCGCCCCTCGGGTGGGGCTGCGCGCTCTGCCGCGGGTGGTCGGCCTCGGCGCCCCCTCGCCGAAAGCGTGACCCGGGGCTGGGAGGCACCGGCCCGAAACAGGACGTGCGCTTTGCGACGGCGGTGCGCCCGACGATGTCGTCGGGCGCACCGCCTCGTCGCTCTCCGGGCCAGGCATCGGTCGGTCGGGGAAGCAGGGATGCCGGATCTTCGTGGCCCGGGCCGGTGCGGCAAGACCGCGGTGGCGCCTGCCGTGTGGGTGGTGCGTGTCGGCCAGGTCGACCGGTGGCTTCGGCGCGGTTTGCGGTGTGTCGGGGTGACGATGGGCGGGGATGGCCCGACTTGCCGCAAAGCGGGTAGCAGGGCGTGTCCGTGCCCGACCGCTGCCGGGGAGGGGCTGCCCGGGGCAGGGCGTGTCATGTGCCCAGCCGCTGTCGCGGAGAGGGGCCCGTGGTGGCGGCCCGGTTTGCAGTGTGTCGGGGCGACGATCGGCGGGGATGCCCCGACTCGCCGCAAAGCGGAGGCAGCAGGACGTGTCCGTGCCCGGGGGTTGCCGGGTGACGCTGCCCGTGGCGGCCCGGTTTGCGGTGTGTCGGGGTGACGATGGGCCGGGATGGCCCGACATGCCGCAAAGCGGGGGAGGGCACCTCGTCAGCGCGCGCACCGTCCGGTCGAAGTGGAGAGTCACCCAGCCGGCGGTATTCGTCGCGGGCGGCTCGTCGAGCCTTGCGCCGCGACGGCCTGAGTCGGAGGTGGCCCCGACGACGTGACACGCCCGGGATCTGCGGGGACTCGGGAGCGGAGCCTGTCGGGAAAGGGTCAGGCCCGACGGGCACGAGCGGGAAGGGACGCCACTGGTGGGTCGTCCCAGCGGCGCGAGTCGCATCGCTGTTCGGCGGTGCCGATCAGCCGGACGGTCAGCGTGCGGAGGCCCATCGTCCGGGCCGTCGACGGGCCCCGCCGAGGTCCGGCTAGGTCACGGCCAGGTCACAGAGCGGCTGTCGGGTGACGACGGGCGGGCGAGCGCGGCCGGTACCCCGCCGGCGCGATCCGGCAGGAGAGGAGTGGACCTGCGCGAATGCGGAGAAGCGGCCGCACTCTGTTGGGAAAAGTGAACGACAAGTTGCCGGATCAAGTAACGTTTCGTGACATCTGAAGATCGTTCACAGTGGTCCTCGTATTGATTAGCGGCCGAGCCGGCGACGTGCGCAGACGCAATAAAAATGGGACACACCGACGAACTGGACATTCTGCAATTTGCGCGGATCGGATCGCCGACAGAACGGCCTGGCCGGGGGCCTGTGCCCGATCTGTGCTAAAGAGGGTGGACTGGCATCACCGTCGATCTGTGGATATGATACGCGGCAACGTGGCTACCAGTGCTGAAGCGTTTCGACTACTACGCTACTTAGGGGTATGCAAACGTGGCGACCATGGGATATGAGGGGGCCCTGTCGCTGTTGCAAGGGCTCCTTCGCCAATGCGACGGCTCAACCGGTCGACTGGCGCTAGTCGAGGGGGGACTGGCCAGCGGTAAAACATATCTGCTCCGTCAATTTTCGCGTTACGTGGCGGAGACGGATGCGTTACTTCTGACGGGTACGGGATCGCGGGCGGAGCAGTCGGTGCCGCTCGGCGTGGTCGACCAGTTGTTCCGGAGCGCCGACCTGGTGGACGCGCTGCCCGAACGGGCCGCCCGCCTCATCGGTTCGGTGGACGCGACCGGCCAGGACGGGGGATGGTCGGACCCACCTGCGGAGCCCGATGCTCGTTCGGGCTGGATGCGTGAGTTCTGCGGGGTGCTGCTGGGCCTGGCCCGGGAGCGCACCGTCGTGATCGTCATCGACGATCTGCAGTTCGCCGATTCCGCCTCGCTGCGGCTGTTGTTGTCCTTGCAGCGACGGATGGATACGGCCCGAATGCTGCTGGTCCTCGGCAAGTGGCACCGGCGCCGGCCGAGCCTGCCACTTTTCTACACGGAACTCACCCGCCAACCGCACGAGAGCATCAAGTTGTCCGCGCTTACCGTGCCGGACATCGCCAATCTGCTCGCCCGGAAATGGGGAAAGGCAGCGCCCGAGTCGGTTGCCCAGGAATACCACGAACTGACGAATGGTAATCCGCTGTTGGTGCACGCGCTGCTCGACGACAATGCGGCGGATGCCGGAGCCGAGGACGGGGCCACGCCCGTCGTCGGTGACGGATATGCCCATGCCGTGCTCGCCGGCCTGCACCGGTGGGACGGGCAGCTGCTGGACGTGGCCGCCGCGGCCGCGGTGCTGGACGACCGTTCCGACCCGGCCCTGATCGGCCGTCTTCTCGGAATGCGGACGGAAACCGCCGAGGAGATCGTCGGAATCCTGACCGAGGCCGGCGTGCTGCGGGACTGCCGCATGCGGCACAGTCTCGGCGGCACCACGGTGCTGGAGAGCATGACCGCGGCCGATCGGGCCGCCGTCTACGTCCGCGCCGCCGACCTGCTGCACCAGCAGGGCGCACCGGCGGCCGAGGTCGGGCGGCACCTGCTCCACGCCGAGCAGGTCCCCGCCGACTGGGCGGTCGCCGTGCTGCGTACCGCCGCCGATCAGGCGCTGGCCGGGGACGACCCGGACCTGGCGGTGCGCTACCTGGAACTCGCGCTCTCCGGCTGCACCGACCGCCGGGAACGGATCGCCATCATGTACGCGCTGACCGGCGCGCTCTGGCGACGCAACCCCTCGGCCACGCTGGCGTACCTGCCCTGTCTGCAGGGTGCGGTGCAGGACGGGGAACTGCACGGGCCGGACGCGGCGGCGGTGATCCGCTACAGCCTCTGGAACGGCGACGAGGACGCGGCGGCCCAGGCGGCCACGGCGCTCGGCGCCTCCGCCGATCCGGTCGACGCGCAGACGGCGGCCGAACTGGCCGTCAGCTTCCACTGGTTCCTCGGCACCGCCCGCGGGCGGCTGCCCGAGTTCGGACCCAACGGCACCACCCACCCGAGGGATCTCTGGGCGGACGCCGCGCAGCGGCTCACCTCGCTCTGGGGCCGGGGCGGCGGGGAGGCCGCCACCACCAGTGCCGAGCACATCCTGCGTAGCTGTCAGATCGGTGAGACCCCGCTGGAGATGGTGGCCGCGGCGGTGCTCGCACTGCAGCGCGGCAACAAGCCGGAACTCGCCCGCAGCTGGTGCGACCGGCTGCTGCGGCAGGCCGCGGACCGGGGGGAGGTCACCTGGCAGGCGGTGCTCTCCTCGCTGGCCGGCAGCATCGCGTACCGGCGTGGTGACCTGGTCAACGCGATCCGGCACGCCGAGCAGGCGCTGGCCCTGCTGCCGGAGAAGGGCTGGGGGGTCCTGATCGGTCAGCCACGCGCCACCCTGATCGTCGCGCGGACGGCCCGGGGCGAGTTCGAGCAGGCGGCGCAGGTGCTCCAGGCGCCGGTTCCCGACTCGATGTTCGGCACCGTGTTCAGCCTGCCGTACCTGCGGGCCCGGGGGCAGTACCACCTGGCCACCGATCGGGTGCTCGCCGCCGGGCGGGACTTCCAGCTGTGCGGCCGGCTGATGCGCGAATGGGACGTGGACGTGCCGGCGCTGATCCCCTGGCGCAGCGACCTGGCCGAGGTGAACCTGCGACTCGGCCGCTCCGTCGAGGCCCGGGACCTGCTCACCCAGCAACTGGAGCGGGCCCGTGGGGCCGACGTCCGGGTGCGGGGCATCTCGCTACGGGTGCTCGCCGCCGCCAGCGAACCGGCGCAGCGTCCGACGCTGCTGCGGCAAAGCGTGGAGTGCCTTCAGGCGGCCGACGACCGGCTGGAGCTGTCCAAGGCCCTGACCGCGTTCAGCGTCGTCCGGCAGCAGCTCGGGGAGTTCGACCGGGCCCGGGTGCTGGCCCGGCGGGCCGCGCAGGTCGCGCAGACGGGTACGACCGGCCCATCGGTCCCCGCCGGCGGGGACCGGCCGGTCGAGCCGCCCGCGCTGGTCGGCCGCTGGCACGACCGGGAGAAGGAGGAGCGGCACGTGCTCAGCGAGGCCGAGCGCCGGGTGGCGAAGCTGGCCGCGTTGGGTCACACCAACCGCGAGATCAGCCAGACGTTGTACATCACCGTCAGCACCGTCGAGCAGCACCTGACGCGGGTCTACCGCAAGCTCGGCATCACCCGGCGTACCGACCTGCCGGCCGAGCACGAGCTGCGCAAGCGGCTGTCGGAGTCCCGTGGCGAAAGTGCCGCCGGGCTGCTCCACGCCGGGCAGGACTGGGAGGAACTGGCCGGCTGAGGGGAGACCGCGCCCGTCCGGAGCATCCGGGACAGTGCTCCGGGCGGGCGCTCCGCCGTCCGCACGTACGACGGCGCCCCGACCGGTCCGGTCGGGGCGCCACTGCGGTGCGGAAACCGTCGCCCGAGGAGCTGGCCGGACCGGCCCGCCGGGCCGCGCACGTCAGGGGGCGCTAGGGGTTTTGCGGGGGTACGGGGCTGCACCAGCATTGCCTCACACGGGCGTCACGGATCAGTGGCCGACCCGGGCCTCGGTCACCTGGCCCGTGACGCCCAACGCGGTGAGGCTCGCCCAGATCGTGCCGGGAGTGGCGAAGTTCTCCAGGCTCAGCAGGTCGTCGACGAACCGGACCCGGTACGTCGACTCGAGGTCGGAGATCAGCTCCACGGTGGCCATCGAGTCCAGGCCGAAGTCGCGCAGCGGGGTGTCCTCGGTGAGGGTGTCGGTCGGCGACAGGAAGGCCAGGTAACCCCGCAGGATCCCCTCGAACCGTTCGTCCAGCATGAGTCACTCCGAATCTGTCGGAACCGGTGTCGGCGGTGACCTCGATACAAGTACCTGCCCGTGCGGCCGACAACCCCTGTCGCCCCTTACTGTTGGAGCACCGGATGGTAGATGTGGACGGTCCCGCCCTGTCGGCGCGTTTCCTTCGCGGCCTGGCGGCCAACCCCACCGGCACGGCCCTGCGGGTCGGATCCCGCGCCGTGAGTTACGAGGAACTGCACGAGCTGGCGCTGGCCCGGGCCGGTGCCCTGCACGCCGCCGGGGACGGGCAGCCGCCGCGCGCCGTCGCGGTGCTCACCGGCAAGAGCGTCGAGGCGTACGCGGGGATTCTGGCCGTGCTGTACGCCGGCGCCACGGTCGTACCGCTGCACGCCGGCTTCCCGGTGTCGCGGACCCGGCGGATGCTGGAGGTCTCCGGCGCGACCGCGGTGGTGGCCGACGAGGCCGGCCTGGCCACCCTCGGCGAGCTGGCCGCCGCCGGGCTGGAGCTGCCGGTGCTGGCGCCCGGCCTGGACGCCGACGCGGTGCCGGTCGCGGCGCGCATCCCGCTGGGCCGCCGGTCGCTCGACGCGCCGCTGCCGGTCACCGCGTCGCAGGTGGCGTACGTGCTGTTCACCTCGGGCTCCACCGGCCGGCCCAAGGGCGTGCCGATCACGTACGGGATGACCGACCACTACTTCCGGCTGGTCGACCGGGACTACGACTTCGACGCCGCGGACGTCTTCTCGCAGACCTTCGACCTGAACTTCGACTGCGCGGCGTTCGACATGTTCTGCGCCTGGGGAGCCGGCGCGACCGTGCAGCCGGTGCCCGCGCAGGCGTACCGGGACCTGCCCGGCTTCCTCGCCGAGCGCGCGGTGACCGTCTGGTTCTCCGCGCCGAGCGCGATCACCTTGATCCGTCGGCTGGGTGGCCTGCGCCCCGGCGGCATGCCGGGGCTGCGGTGGAGCCTCTTCGCGGGCGAGGCGCTGCGCGCGGCGGACGTGGCCGACTGGCACGCCGCCGCCGACCGGTCCACGGTGGCGAACATCTACGGTCCCACCGAGCTGACCCTCACCGTCACCGGCCACCGCTGGTCGCCGGAGACCTCCCCGGGGCTCTGCGTCAACGGGCTGGTGCCGATCGGGCGCCTGCACGAGGGGCACGACGCGCTGCTGCGCACCCCCGACGGGGAGCTCTCCGACCACGAGGGTGAACTCTGCGTCACCGGTCCGCAGATGACCCCCGGCTACCTCGACCCCGCCGACGACGAGGGGCGGTTCCTCGACCACGACGGGCGCCGCTGGTACCGCACCGGCGACCGGGTCCGCCGGCTGGCCGACGGGGAGCTGGTCTACCTCGGCCGGTGGGACGCGCAGGTGCAGGTGAACGGCTGGCGGATCGAGCTGGCCGAGATCGAGCACGCGCTCGCCGGCTGCCCCGGCGTACGGGACGCGGTGGCGGTCACCCGGACCGTCGACGGGCTGGTGGAGATCGTCGTCTACTACACCGGCGAAGAGGTCCCGGCCGCCCAGCTCGCCAAGCAGCTCGCCGAGATCCTGCCCAAGGGGATGCTGCCCCGCCGGTACACCCACCTCGACGAGTTCCCGCTGAACTCCAACCGCAAGATCGACCGTGGCCGGCTGGCCCGGGCGGCGGCGGCGAGCTGATCCACCGGCCCCGATCGGCACCGGTAGGGGCTGGTAGGGGATTCGGAAAGCCCGGCCGGACCGTAATTCTGGGCGGGTGGCAGAAGAGGGTACGGAGAACCGGGGAACGCCCACGTCGGCCGCCCGCCTGGCGGGCCTGCCGGGACCGGAGCAGACGCGCGTCCTCGTCGACCTGGTCCGCGCGCAGGCGTTGGCCGTCCTGCGGGAGATCGGCGCGGACGACGCGCCGGACGCCGTCGACGCCGGCCGGCCGCTGCGCGAGCAGGGCCTGGACTCGCTCGGGCTGGTCCAGCTGCAACGGCAGCTCACCGCCGCCACCGGCCTGACCCTGCCACCCACCGTCGGCTTCGACCACCCGAGCGCCACCGCGCTCGCCGCGCACCTGCGCACCCTGCTGCTCGGCGAGGGGCCCGACGGCACCGAGCCGGCCCCGGCCGGACCCCCGGCCGAGGAGGAGCCGATCGCCGTCGTCGGCATCGGCTGCCGCTACCCGGGCGGGGTGGACTCCCCGGACCGGCTGTGGGCGCTGGTCGCCGAGGGCGGCACCGTGGTCACCGGCTTCCCCACCGACCGGGGCTGGGACCTCGACCGGCTCTACCACCCCGACCCGGACCACCCCGGCACCACGTACGTGCGGCACGGCGGCTTCCTCGACGACGCCGCCGGCTTCGACGCCGAGTTCTTCGGCATCAGCCCGCGTGAGGCCGGCGCCATGGAGCCGCAGCAGCGGCTGGTGCTGGAGACGGCCTGGGAGGCCCTGGAACGGGCCGGCATCGACCCGCAGTCGCTGCGCGGCAGCCGCTCCGGCATCTTCATCGGCGCCGACCCGCAGGACTACGGCATGCGCCTGCACGAGGCCCCGGACGGCCTCGACGGCTACCTGATGACCGGCAACTCGCCGAGCGTCGTCTCCGGGCGGCTGGCGTACGTGCTGGGCACCGAGGGACCGACGCTGACCGTCGACACCGCCTGCTCGGGTTCGCTGGTCGCGCTGCACCTGGCCGTCCGGTCGCTGCAACGCGGCGAGTGCACCCTGGCGCTGACCGGCGCGGCGTCGGTCATGGTCAACCCCGGCGCGTTCACCTCGTTCAGCCGGCAGCGCGGGCTCTCCCCGGACGGCATCTGCCGCCCGTTCGCCGCCACCGCCGACGGCACCGCCTGGGCCGAGGGCGTCGGCCTCCTCGTCCTCGAACGACTTTCCGACGCCCGCCGCCACGGCCACCCCGTGCTCGGCCTCATCCGGGGCACCGCGATCAACTCCGACGGCGCCAGCAACGGCCTCACCGCCCCGAACGGCCGAGCCCAGCAACGGGTCATCCGGCAGGCGCTGGCCGACGCCGGGCTCACCCCCGGCGAGGTCGACGCGGTGGAGGCGCACGGCACCGCCACCACTCTCGGCGACCCGATCGAGGCGCAGGCCCTGATCGCCACGTACGGACGGGGCCACCACGCCGACGCGCCGCTCTGGCTCGGCTCGATCAAGTCCAACCTCGGTCACGCCCAGGCCGCCGCCGGCGCCGCCGGGGTGATCAAGATGCTGATGGCGATGCGGCACGGCACGCTGCCCCGCACCGTCGGGGTGGACGCGCCGACCCCGCACGTCGACTGGTCGGCCGGCACCGTACGACTGCTCACCGAGGCTCGGCCCTGGCCCGCCGGTGGCGCCCCGCGCCGCGCCGGCATCTCCTCCTTCGGGGTCAGCGGCACCAACGCGCACGTCATCGTCGAGGAGCCGCCAGCGGTCGAGCCGGCCCCCGCGGCGGACCCCGGGCCGCCGGTCACCACCGCGCTGCGCCCGGTCGTCGTCTCGGCCCGGACCGCCCCGGCGCTGCCCGCCCAGGCCGCCCGGCTGCTCGACGCCACCGAACCCGCCGGCCCGTCCCCCGACCTGGCCGACCTGGGGTGGTCGCTGGCCACCGGCCGCGCGGCCCTCACCCACCGCGCCGTGCTGCTGGCCCGCGACACCGACGAGGTACGCGCCGGACTGCGCGCCCTCGCCGCAGGTGACCCGGCCCCCGGGCTGATCCGGGGCACCGCCACCGGCGGCCGGCTGGCCCTGCTCTTCACCGGCCAGGGCAGCCAGCGCCTCGGCACCGGACGCCGGCTGCACGCCGCGTACCCGGTCTTCGCCGACGCCCTGGAGGAGGCGATCGGCCACCTCGACCTGCAACTGGAACACTCGCTCTGGGACGTGCTCTTCGCCGCCGAGGGCACCCCCGAGGCGGCCCTGCTCGACCAGACCGGGTACGCCCAACCGGCGCTCTTCGCCGTCGAGACCGCGCTCTACCGGCTCGTCGAGTCGTGGGGCCTGCGGCCGGACTTCGTCGCCGGCCACTCCATCGGCGAGCTGGCCGCCGCCCACGCGGCCGGGGTCTTCTCGCTGCCCGACGCCGCCATGCTGGTCGCCGCCCGGGGCCGGCTCATGCAGGAGCTGGAGTCGACCGGCGCGATGGTCGCGGTGGCCGCCGCCGAGGACGAGGTCCGCGAGCTGCTCGTCGACGGGGTGGACCTCGCCGCCGTCAACGGCCCGGCCGCCGTGGTGATCTCCGGGGTCGAGGACGAGACGCTGCGGATCGCCGCCCAGCTCGCCGGCCGGGGCCGGCGCACCAAGCGGCTGCGGGTCAGCCACGCCTTCCACTCGCCGCTGATGGAGCCGATGCTCGACGAGTTCCGCCGGGTCGCCGAGCTGGTCGCGTACGAGCAGCCCCGCGTCCCGGTGGTCTCCAACGTCACCGGCGCGCTCGCCGACGCCGACCTGGCCACCCCCGACTACTGGGTACGGCACGTCCGGCAACCGGTCCGCTTCGCCGACGGCATCGCCTTCCTCGACGCGGCCGGCGTCGACACGTACCTCGAACTCGGGCCCGACCCGGTGCTCAGCGCGATGGCGCAGGAGTGTGTCACGCCCGACGGCGACCGCGCCTTCGTCGCCGCCCTGCGCCGCGACCACGACGAGGAGCGCGAGGTGCTCACCGCGGTGGCGGTGGCGCACGTGCGGGGCGCGGGCGTCGACTGGTCGGCCTGCTACGCCGGCAGCGGCGCCCGCCGCGTCGAGCTGCCCACCTACGCCTTCCAGCACCGGCACTACTGGCTGAGCACCCCGCCCGCCACCGGCGACGCGTCCGGGATCGGGCAGCTCGCCGCCGACCACCCGCTGCTCGGCGCGCTGCTGCATTTGGCCACCGAGGACGGCACGGTGCTCACCGGCCGGCTGTCCCGCCGCTCCCACCCGTGGCTCGCCGACCACGTCATCGGCGGGGTCAACCTGGTGCCCGGCACCGCGCTGGTCGAACTGGCCGCGTACGCCGGCGACCAGGTCGGCTGCGCCCTGGTCGAGGAGCTGACCCTGGAGGCGCCGCTGGTGCTGCCGGACGACACCGGGGTCGCCCTCCAGGTCGTGGTCACCCCGCCGGACGCCGACGGGCGGCGCACGGTGGAGTTCCACTCCCGTCCGGAGGACGCCCCGCCCGGCGGCGACTGGACTCGGCACGCCAGCGGGGTGCTCGCCCCGGCCGCTGCCGCCCCGTCCCGCGACGACGACCTGACCCGGTGGCCGCCGCGCGACGCCGAGCCCGTCGACGTGACCGACTTCTACCCGCGCCTGGCCGCGCAGGGCTACGGCTACGGGCCGACCTTCCACGGGCTGCGGGGCGTCTGGCGGCGGGCCGGCGAGGTCTTCGCCGAGGTGGCGCTCCCCGAGTCCACCACGGACGGTGCCGCGTACGGGCTGCACCCGGCGCTGCTCGACGCCGCGCTGCACCCGCTGGACCTGGCGCTGCCGCAGCCCGCCACCGGGGTCACCCTGCCCTTCACCTGGTACGACCTCACCCTGCACGCGTCCGGTGGCACCGCCGTACGGGTGCGGCTCACCGCGACCGGGCCGGACACCGTCCGGGTCGTGCTGGCCGACGCCTCCGGCGCCCCGGTCGCCACCGTCGGCTCGCTGCTGGTGCGCACCGTGGACGCCGAACAGCTCGGCGCCGGCACCGGCGGCGGGGACCTGCTGCGGATCGAGTGGACCGAGCAGCCCGCGCCCGCCCCGGTCGAGGCGTCCGTGGCCGTCCTCGGCCCGGACCCGTACCGGCTGGCCGACGCGCTCGGCGTACCCGTGCTGGCCGGTCCGGCGGCCGTCGAGGCCGCACCGGACCTGCTGGTCGCGACGTTCGACGCCGTGGAGGGCGAGACCCTGGCCGGCGTACGGGCTGCCGCGCACCGGGCACTGCGGCTGGCCCAGGACGTCCTCGCCGACGACCGGTTCGCCGACACCCGGCTGGTCGTGGTGACCCGGCACGCCGTACGGGCGCTGCCGGAGGACCCGATCGAGCTGACCACCGCACCGCTGTGGGGCCTGCTGCGGGCGGCGCAGGCCGAGAACCCCGACCGGCTGCTCCTGCTCGACCTCGACGCCGCGACCCCGGCCACCGCCCTGCCCGGGGCGGCCACCACGGGCGAGCCGGAGGTGGCGCTGCGCGAGGGCCGGCTGCTCGCCCCCCGCCTGGTGCCGGTCCGCCGCCCGCGCGCCGCCGCTCCCGGCACCTGGGACGGCACCGTCCTGGTCACCGGGGGCACCGGCGGACTCGGCGCGGTGCTGGCCCGGCACCTCGTCACCACCCACGGGGTCCGGCACCTGCTGCTGACCAGCCGGCGCGGACCGGACGCCCCGGGCGCCACCGCGCTGCGCGACGAGCTGACCGCCCTCGGCGCCCGGGTCACCCTCGCCGGCTGCGACGTCGGCGACCGCGACGCCCTCGCCGCGCTGCTCGCCACCATCCCCGCCGACCATCCGCTGACCGGTGTCGTGCACGCCGCCGGAATCGTCGACGACGGCACCTTCGACGGCCTCACCCCGCAGCGGGTGGACGCGGTGCTGCGCCCCAAGGCCGACGCCGCCTGGCACCTGCACGAGCTGACCCGCGACGCCGACCTGCGCGCGTTCGTGCTCTACTCCTCTGCCGCCGGCTTCCTCGACGGCTCCGGGCAGGCCAACTACGCGGCGGCCAACACCTTCCTCGACGCCCTCGCCGCGCACCGCCGCGCCGCCGGGCTGCCCGCCACCAGCCTCGGCTGGGGGCTCTGGCCCCGCCACATCGGCATGGGCGCCGGGGTGGACGACGTCGGCGCGCACCGGGTGAGCCGCCTCGGCCTGCGCGAACTCACCGTGGCGCAGAACCTCGCCCTCTTCGACGCCGCGCTCGACGTGGACGAGGCGTTCCTCGCCCCGCTCCGCTTCGACCTGGCCGACCTGCACCAGCGGGCCGCCGAGCTGCCGCCGCTGCTGCGCCGGCTGGTCCGCGCGCCCCGGCGGCCCGCCGTCCGGGCCGGGGGTGCCGTCCCGGTGGAGCTCTCGCTGGCCCGGCAGCTCGCCGACCTGACCGAGGCGGAGCGGACGTCGGTCCTGCTCGACCTGGTCCGTACCCAGGTGGCCGCCGTGCTCGGGCACAGCGGCGCGGACGCCATCGCGCCCCGGCAGGCGTTCAACGAGATCGGCTTCGACTCGCTGGCCGCGGTGGAGCTGCGCAACCGGCTCAACGCGGCGACCGGGCTGCGGCTGACCGCCACCCTCGTCTTCGACTACCCGAACCCACGCGCGCTGGCCGGGCACCTGGGCGAGAAGCTGCTCGACCTGCGTCCGGCGGCGGAGCCGGTCCGCACGGTGGCGCCCGCTGTCCCCGACGAGCCGATCGCCATCATCGGCATGAGCTGCCGCTACCCGGGCGGGGTCAGCTCGCCGGAGGAGCTGTGGCGGCTGGTCGCCGACGGGGTGGACGCCATCGGCGAGTTCCCCGCCGACCGCGGCTGGAACGTCGACGAGCTGTACGACCCGGAGCCGGGCCGGTCGGGGCGTACCTCCACGAAGGAGGGCGGCTTCCTCTACGACGCGGCCCTGTTCGACCCGGACTTCTTCGGCATCAGCCCGCGCGAGGCCGCCGCCATGGACCCGCAGCAGCGGCTGATGCTGGAGGCGTCCTGGGAGGCGTTCGAGCGGGCGGGCATCGACCCGCACTCGGTCGCCGGGTCCCGTACCGGGGTGTTCGCCGGGGTGATGTACCACGACTGGGCGACCCGGCCCGGCGAGATGCCGGAGGAGGCGCTGGGCTACCTGGGCAACGGTGGCCACACCAGCGTGGTCTCCGGGCGGGTCGCGTACGTACTCGGCCTGGAGGGGCCGGCGGTGACCGTGGACACCGCCTGCTCGTCGTCGCTGGTGGCGCTGCACTGGGCGATCCAGGCGCTGCGTACCGGGGAGTGCGAGCTGGCCCTGGCCGGCGGCGTGACCGTGATGTCCACGCCGGACACCTTCATCGACATGAACCGGCAGGGCGGCCTCTCCTCCGACGGGCGGTGCCGGTCGTTCGCCGCCTCGGCCGACGGCACCGGCTGGGGTGAGGGCGTCGGCGTCCTGCTGGTCGAGCGCCTCTCCGACGCCCGCCGCAACGGGCACCCGGTGCTGGCGGTGGTGCGCGGTTCGGCGGTGAACCAGGACGGTGCGTCGAACGGCATGACCGCGCCGAATGGCCCGTCCCAGCAGCGGGTGATCCGCGCCGCCCTGGCCTCGGCGGGCGTCAGCGCCGCCGAGGTCGACGCGGTGGAGGCGCACGGCACGGGTACGACGCTGGGCGACCCGATCGAGGCGCAGGCGCTGCTGGCCACCTACGGCCAGGAGCGCCCGGCGGACCGCCCGCTCTGGCTCGGCTCGATCAAGTCCAACCTCGGCCACACCCAGGCCGCCGCCGGAGTCGCCGGGATCATCAAGATGGTCCACGCGATGCGCGCCGGCATCCTGCCGCCCACCCTGCACGTGGACGCGCCGTCGCCGCAGGTGGACTGGTCCGCCGGGGCGGTGGAGCTGCTGACGCAGGCCCGCCAGTGGCCGGTGAACGGGCACCCGCGCCGGGCGGGTGTGTCGTCGTTCGGCATCAGCGGCACCAACGCGCACGTCATCATCGAGCAGGCCCCGCAGGACGTTTCGGCTGCCGAACCCGCGACACCGGCCGGAACCACCGGCGACGCTGCCGATTCTGCCGGAATCGTCGGCCTTCCGGCGGTGGTGCCGTGGCTCCTCTCCGCCCGGTCCGAGCCGGCCGTCCGGACCCTGGCCGGCCGGCTGGCGGAGTTCGCGTGGTCGATGGACGCCGCAGAGATCGCGCCGGCCGCGCGGACCCTGGCGACCGGGCGGGCGCTCTTCGACCACCGGGCCGTGGTGTTCGGCGCTAACCCGGCGGAGCTGTCGCCGGCTCTCGCCGCACTCGCCGACGGCGCTTCCCAATCCGACGTGGTGTCCGGTGTCGCTCGGGCCGGTCGGCTGGCGGTGCTCTTCACCGGTCAGGGTGCGCAGCGTCTGGGTATGGGCCGTGAGTTGCACGCGGTGTTCCCGGTGTTCGCGGCGGCGTTCGATGCGGTGGTGTCGGAGCTGGATGCGCATCTGGATCGGCCGTTGCGGTCGGTGGTGTGGGGTGATGACGAGGAGCTGATCCGGCTCACGGGTTATGCGCAGGCGGGGTTGTTCGCGACCGAGGTGGCGTTGTTCCGGTTAGTGGAGTCGTGGGGTGTGCGGCCGGACTTCGTGGCGGGGCATTCGATCGGTGAGCTTGCCGCGGCCCATGTCGCCGGCGTGTTGTCGCTGCCGGACGCGGCTCGTCTGGTGGCGGCGCGGGGCCGGTTGATGCAGGCGTTGCCGGCTGGTGGGGCGATGGTCGCGGTGCAGGCGTCGGAAGACGAGGTGCGGGCTGTCCTGGCGGGTCCGCAGGCCTCTGTCGCGTCCTACCAATCTGATGACGTAGATGATTCAGCCTCCACCGGCACCGGCACCGGCACCGGCACCGGCACCGGCAGCGGCAGCGGCGCGGTTGCCGGCGGTGGCGGTGGCACGGTTGCGGTCCACGGCGCGGGCATCCCGGTCACAGGTGCCGCCGGTGTGGACATCGCCGCCGTCAACGGTCCCCGGTCCGTGGTCATCTCCGGGCCGGAAGCCGCCGTGCTCGCGGTCGCCGAACACTTCACCAACCAGGGGTGCAAGACCACCCGGCTGCGGGTCAGCCACGCCTTCCACAGCCACCTGATGGACCCGATGCTCGACGACTTCCGCACCGTCGCCGCGAGCCTGACCTACGCCGAGCCGCAGCTCCCGGTCGTGTCCAACCTAACCGGCGCCATCGCCACGACCGAGCTGACCGACCCTGACTACTGGGTGCGGCACGTTCGCGAGGCGGTCCGCTTCGCCGATGGGATCACCGCCCTGCATCAGGCGGGCGCGACCACGTTCCTCGAACTCGGCCCGGACGCCGCCCTCACCCCGCTGATCGAGGACATCCTCACCGACGACGTCACGATCGTGCCCAGCCTGCGGCGGGGACACGACGAACACCGCCAGGCCCTCACCGCGCTGGCGAGGCTGCACGTCACCGGCAGCACCGTCGACTGGACCGCCCTGCTCCCGCAGACCGGCCGCACCGTCGACCTGCCGACCTACCCCTTCCAGCGGCAGCGCTACTGGTTGAACCCGCTGCCACCCGCCGGTGACGTCGGCTCGGTCGGGCTCGATCCGGTCGGGCACCCGCTGCTCGGCGCCGCCGTGCCGGGCGCCGACACCGACCGGGTGGTGCTCACCGGGCGGCTCGCCGTCGACCGGCAACGCTGGCTGGCCGACCACGAGATCCTCGGCGCGGTGCTGCTGCCCGGCACCGGCTTCGTCGAACTCGCCGTCCGGGCCGGTGACCACGTCGGCTGCGGCCGGGTCGAGGAACTGACCCACCGGGCCCCGATGATCCTGCCCGGGCGGGGCGCGGTCACCGTACAGGTGGCCGTCGGCTCGCCCGACGACAGCGGGGTACGGCAGATCGGCATCCACTCCCGACCGGAGGGCGGGGACGGGGCGTGGACTCTGCACGCCACCGGCGCGGTCGCGCCGACCGCCGCCCCGGCGACCTGGGACCTCACCCAGTGGCCGCCGCCGGGTGCCACCGTACTGCCGGTCGAGAGCTTCTACCCGGGGCTGCGCGCCCGCGGCTACGGCTACGGTCCGACGTTCCAGGGGCTGCGGGCCGCCTGGCGGCGCGGCGAGGACGTCTTCGCCGAGGTCGCGCTCCCCGAGGGCGAGGACGCCGAGCGGTACGGCCTGCACCCCGCCCTGCTCGACGCCGCCATGCACGCCGACCAGCTCGGCGAGGACGGGCCGCTGGACGGCGAGACGCTGCTGCCGTTCTCCTGGTCCGGGGTCACCCTGCACGCCGCCGGGGCCCGCGCGCTGCGCGTCCACCTGGAACGGGTGCGCGGCGACGAGGAGTGCCGGATCCGGGTGGCCGACCCGGACGGGCAACCGGTCGCCACCGTCGAGTCGCTGCTGGTCCGGCCGGTCTCCGCCGGGCAGCTCGCCGCCGCCCGGGACGACCGCGCCGGTGCGCTGCTGCACCTGGAGTGGACCCCGGCGCCGGTCCCGCCGACGCCCGCCCGGGCCGTCGTGCTCGGTGACCTGCCGGGGACCGGACTGCCCGCGTACCCGGATATGTCCGCGCTCGGCGCGGCGCTCGACGCGGGGGAGAGCGGCACCCCGGACCTGGTGCTGCTCGCGCTCGGGCCGGCCGGGGGAGACCCGGCCGAGGCTGCCCGGGCCGTCACCCGCGACACGCTGCGGACCGTCCGGTCCTGGCTGGCCGATCGCCGGCTCGACGGGGCCCGGCTGACCGTCGTCACCCGGCAGGCGGTCGCCGCCGCGCCCGGCGAGGACGTCGACCTGACCCAGGCGCCCGTCTGGGGGCTGCTGCGGGCGGCGGCCGGCGAACAGCCGGGCCGGTTCGGGCTGCTCGACACCGACGGCAGCGGCGACTCCGCGCGGCTGCTCGCCGCCGTCGCCGCCACCGAACCCGAGGCGGCGGTCCGCGCCGGCCGGGTCACCGTGCCGCGGCTGGCCCGGCTGCGCCCCGTTGACGGCGCACCCGGCTGGAACCAGGACGGCACGGTCCTGGTCACCGGTGGCACCGGCGGGCTGGGCGCGCTGATCGCCCGGCACCTGGTGACCACCCACGGGGTACGCCGGCTCGTGCTCACCAGCCGGCGCGGCCCCGACGCGCCCGGCGCGGCGACGCTCCGCGACGAGCTGCGCGCGCTCGGCGCGGTGGACGTCACCGTCGCCGCCTGCGACGTCACCGACCGGGCCGCCGTCGCCGCCGTGCTCGCCGCCGTCGGAGCCGAGCACCCGCTCACCGCCGTGGTGCACGCCGCCGGCGTACCCGGCGCCGGCCTGGTCGCCGACCTCGACCCCGACGGGCTCGACCCGGTGCTGGCCCCCAAGATCGACGGCGCCTGGCACCTGCACGAGCTGACCCGGGACCTGCCCCTCGACGCGTTCGTGCTGCTCTCCTCCGCCGGTGGGCTGGTGCTCGCCGCCGGGCAGGGGCACTACGCCGCCGCGAACGTCTTCCTGGACGCCCTCGCCGCCCACCGGGCCGCCGCGGGCCTGCCCGCCACCGCGGTCGCCTTCGGTCTCTGGGACCTCGGCGAGGCCTCCGCCGCCGACGTGGCCCTGGTGCGCCGGCTCGGCCTGCCGGCGCTCGCCGTCGACGACGGGCTGGCCCTGCTGGACGCCGCCGTCGCGACCGCCGAGCCGCTGGTGGTGCCACTGCGCGTCGACCCGGCCGCCGTCCGGGCTCGCGGCGACGTGCCGACCCTGCTGCGCGGCCTGGTCACCGCCCCCACCCGACGCGCCGCCGCCGGTACGACCGGCAGCGGCGGCGCGGGCAGCGGACTGGCCCAGCGGCTCGCCGGCGTCACCGAGGCGGAACGGCACCGCCTCCTGGTCGAGCTGGTCCGGACCCGGGTGGCGGCGGTGCTCGGCCACTCCGGCATCGACGCGGTCGCCCCCGACCGGGCGTTCAAGGACCTCGGCTTCGACTCCCTCGCCGCCGTCGAGCTGCGCAACGCCCTCAACGAGGCGACCGGCCTGCGGCTGCCCGCCACCCTGGTCTTCGACCACCCGACGGCCGAGGTCGCCGCGCGTTTCCTCGCCGACCGGCTGATCGGTGTCACCCCCGCCGCCGCGCCGGCCGTCGCCGCGCCCACCCCGGCCGCGCCCGACGACGACCCGATCGCCATCGTCGCCATCCACTGCCGCTACCCGGGCGAGGTGCGCTCCGCCGACGACCTGTGGCGGCTGCTGGTCGAGGAACGCGACGCGATCTCCGAGTTCCCGGTCGACCGGGGCTGGGACGTCGACGCGGTCTACGACCCGGAGCCCGGCGCGGCCGGCAAGACGTACGTCAAGACCGGCGGCTTCCTGCACGACGCCGCCGAGTTCGACCCGGAGTTCTTCGGCATCATGCCGCGCGAGGCGCTCGCCATGGACCCGCAGCAGCGGCTGCTGCTCCAGGGCGCCTGGGAGGCGTTCGAGCGGGCCGGCATCGACCCCGCCTCCGTGCGGGGCAGCCGCACCGGCGTCTACATCGGCGTCATGTACACCGAGTACGGCAGCCGGGTGCAGCAGCACGTACCCGAGGAGATCGCCGCGTACCTCAGCGGCGGCAGCGGCGCCAGCATCGCGTCCGGGCGGGTGGCGTACGCGCTCGGCCTGGAGGGGCCGGCCGTCACCATCGACACGGCCTGCTCCTCCTCCCTGGTCGCGCTGCACATCGCCTGCCAGGCGCTGCGCCAGGGCGAGGTGGAGATGGCGCTGGCCGGCGGCGTGACGGTGCTGCCCACCCCCGACGTCTTCGTCGACTTCAGCCGGCAGCGGGGTCTCGCCCCCGACGGCCGGTGCAAGGCGTACGCGAACGGCGCCGACGGCACCGGCTGGTCCGAGGGGATCGGGCTGCTGCTGGTGGAACGCCTCTCCGACGCCCGGCGCAAGGGCCACCCGGTGCTCGCCGTGGTACGCGGGTCGGCGATCAACCAGGACGGCGCGTCGAACGGGCTGACCGCCCCGAACGGCCCTTCCCAGCAGCGGGTCATCGAGGCGGCACTGGCCGCCGCCGCGCTCGCCCCGGCCGAGGTGGACCTGGTGGAGGGGCACGGCACCGGCACCGCGCTCGGCGACCCGATCGAGGCGCAGGCGCTGCTGGCCACGTACGGCCGGGACCGGGACCGACCACTGTGGCTGGGGTCGGTCAAGTCGAACCTGGGCCACACCCAGGCCGCCGCCGGCGTGGCCGGGGTGATCAAGGCGGTGCAGGCGATGCGGCACGGGTTGATGCCGGCGACGCTGCACGTCGACGCCCCCTCCGACGAGGTCGACTGGTCCGCCGGCGCGGTGGAACTGCTGACCCGGCCGCGGGAGTGGCCGGCGCAGGGCCGCCCCCGCCGGGCGGCGGTCTCCTCGTTCGGACTCAGCGGCACCAACGCCCACATGATCATCGAGGAGGCGCCGGCGGACCTGGCCGGTCCGGCCCGGCCGGCCGACGCGGCGGACGGCGACCAGCCGACCGCGCCGGTGCAGCCGTGGGTGTTGTCCGGGCGTACCGACCGGGCGCTGCGGGCGCAGGCGGAGCGGCTGGTCGCCCACCTCGACGGCCGGAACGACCTGGCCGACCGGGACGTCGCGTGGTCGCTGGCCACCGGCCGGGCGGCCCTCGAGCACCGGGCCGTGGTGCTCGGCGCGGACCGCGCCGAGCTGACCGACCGCCTCACCGCCCTGGCGACCGGGCAGGTCGCCACGGGCGTGGTCTCCGGCGTGGCCCGCTCCGGTGGCCGGACGGCGGTGGTGTTCACCGGTCAGGGCGCGCAGCGTCTCGGCATGGGCCGTGAGTTGCATGCCGCCTTCCCGGAGTTCGCGGCGGTCTTCGACGCGGTGGTGTCCGAGCTGGACGCGCACCTGGACCGGCCGTTGCGGTCGGTGGTGTGGGGTGATGACGAGGAGCTGATTCGGCTCACGGGGTATGCGCAGGCGGGGTTGTTCGCCGTCGAGGTGGCCCTGTTCCGGTTGGTGGAGTCGTGGGGTGTGCGGCCGGATTTCGTGGCGGGGCATTCGATCGGTGAGCTTGCCGCGGCGCACGTGGCCGGTGTCCTGTCGCTGTCGGACGCCGCGCGTCTGGTGGCGGCTCGTGGGCGGTTGATGCAGGCGCTGCCGGCTGGTGGGGCGATGGTTGCGGTGCAGGCGTCGGAGGAGGAGGTGCGGGCTGTCCTGGCGGGTCCGGAGGCCTCTGTCGGGTCCTACCAATCTGATGACGTAAACGATTCGGCCTCCAACGGCATCGGCACCGGCACCGGCCCGAGCACCGGCAACGGCGCCGGCCCGGGCATCGGCAACGGCGGCGGCGTCGGCCCGGTCGCGGCCAATGGTGGCGGTGTCGGCCCGGTCGCGGCCCACGGCATCGCCCCGGGGGCGGGCACCGGTGTGGACATCGCGGCCGTCAACGGTCCCCGATCCGTGGTCATCTCCGGTCCGGAAGCCGCCGTGCTCGCGGTCGCCGATCACTTCACCAGGCTGGGCCGCAAGACCACCCGGCTGCGAGTCAGCCACGCCTTCCACAGCCGGCTGATGGACCCGATGCTCGACGCCTTCCGCACGATCGCGGCGAGCCTGACCTACGCCGAGCCCCAGCTCCCGGTCGTGTCCAACCTGACCGGCGCCGTGGCAAGCAGCGAGCTGACCGACCCCGACTACTGGGTGCGCCACGTCCGTGAGAGCGTCCGCTTCGCCGACGGCATCACCGCACTGCACCAGGCGGGCGCGACCACGTTCCTCGAACTCGGCCCCGACGCCGCGCTCACCCCGCTGATCGAGGGCGTCGTGACCGGCACCGTCGTCGCGCCGGCCCAGCGCCGGGACCGGCCCGAGGTGCCGCAGCTGCTCGACGCCCTGGCCCGGTTGCACGTCACCGGGACCCCGGTGCGCTGGACCGAGATCCTCGGCGGCGGCCACCGGGTCGACCTGCCCACGTACCCGTTCGAGCAGCGGCACCTGTGGTTGCACGCGCCGAAGACCCGGGCCGGCGACGCCACCGGGCACGGCCAGCGCGACGCCGGCCACCCGCTGCTCAGCGCCGTCATGGTGGCGCCACAGGGCGGCGGGGTCGTGCTCACCGGCCGGCTCGCCCTCGACACGCACGCCTGGCTGGCCGACCACAACGTGATGGGCATGGGGCTGCTCCCCGGCACCGGCTTCGTCGAGCTGGCTCTGCGGGCCGCCGAGGAGGTCGGCTGCGACGTGGTCGAGGAACTGATCATCGAGCAGCTGATGCCGTTGCCCGACCACGGCGGCGCGGCCGTGCAGGTCGTGGTGGGGGAGCCGGACGCCGGCAACCGGCGGAGCATAGCCATCTGGTCCCGCTTCGACGACGCCCCGGCGGAGGTGGGCTGGACCCGGCACGTCACCGGCTGGCTCGGCACCGAGAACGCTCCGCCGGTCACCCCGGAGGAGTTCGACGTCGGGGTCGGCCAGTGGCCACCGGCCGGCGCCCAACCGGTCGACATCAGCGGCGTCTACGACTACCTCACCGCACAGGGCTACCACTTCGGCCCGATGTTCCGTGGGCTGCGCGCCGTCTGGCTGCGCGGCCGGGACCTCTTCGTCGAGGTGGCGCTCCCCGACGAGGCCCGGCAGGACGCGGCCGCGTACCGGCTGCACCCGTCGCTGCTCGACGCCGCGCTCAGCGCCACCGACTTCCTCGGCGGGCGCAAGCCGCAGGACATCGGCGCCGGCCAGCTGCCGTTCTCCTGGACCGGGGTACGCCTGCACTCCGGCGGCCGCAGCCGCCTGCGGGCACGGATCAACTGGACCGACTCCGACGCGAGCGCCGGCTCCGAGGCGGTCCGCCTCGACCTGGCCGACATCACCGGCACCCCGGTCGCCACCGTCGAGTCGCTGGTGGTCCGGCCGGTCACCGCGGACCGGCTGGTGGCCGCCGGGGCGGCGATGACCGGCACCCGCCACCTCGACTCGGTGTTCCGGGTCGACTGGCCGCAACTGCCGCTGGGCGAGGCCGCCGAGGCGGTACCCGGGCGGTGGGCGGTGCTCGGCGACGAGGTCGACCTCGGCCGCGCGGACGTGCCCGCGTACCCGGATCTGACGGCCCTGGCCGAGGCGGCCGCGACGGACGGCGTACCCGAGGTGGTGTTCCTGCCGGTGGAACCGGCGGACGGCGAGGTGCCCGCGGCGGTCCGCGACGGCCTGGCCGGGGTGCTGGAGACCGTCCGGGCCTGGCTCGCCGACGAGCGGTTCGCCGCCACCCGGCTGGTGGTGCTGACCTGGTTCGCGGCCGACGACGACAGCGGGCACCTCGACCTGACCGTCGCCCCGGTGTGGGGCCTGCTGCGCGCCGCGCAGGCCGAGAACCCGGACCGGCTGATGCTGGTCGACCTCGACTCCGACGAGGCGAGCCTGCGGATGCTGTCGGCCGTGGTCAGCCTGGGTGAACCGGAGGTCGCCGTGCGCGGCAACCAGGTGAAGGTGCCCCGGCTGGCCCCCGTCCCGGTACCCACCGAGCTGCCCCCGTCGCCCTGGCGGGCCGACGGCACGGTGCTGGTCACCGGCGGCACCACCGGGCTCGGCGCGCTGGTCGCCCGGCACCTGGCCGGTACCCACGGGGTGCGGCACCTGGCGCTGGTCAGCCGGCGTGGCCCGGACACCCCCGGAGCGGCGGAGCTGCGCGAGGAGCTGGCCGGGCTCGGCGCCGAGGTGACCGTGGCCGCCTGCGACGTCACCGACCCGAAGGCGCTCGCGGCGCTGGTCGACGGGCTGGCGCAGCCGCTGACCGCCGTGGTGCACGCCGCCGCCGTACTCGACGACGCGCTCTTCACCTCGCTCACCCCGGACCGGCTCGACGCGGTGCTGCGCCCCAAGGTGGACGCCGCCTGGGCGCTGCACGAGCTGACCGAGGAGCGGGAGCTGACCGAGTTCGTCCTCTTCTCCTCGGTCGCCGGGCTGCTCGACCCCGCCGGGCAGGGCAACTACGCGGCGGCGAACAGCTTCCTCGACGCGCTGGCCCGGCACCGCCGGTCGATGGGGCTGCCCGCCACCTCGCTGGTCTGGAACCTCTGGGGCGAGGGCGCCGGCCTGGCCGGTGGCACCGACCCCGGCGTCACCCGGCGGCTCGCCGCGATGGGCATGCCGGCGCTGGCACCGGCCGACGGGCTCGCCCTGTTCGACCAGGCGCTGCGCGTCGCCGAGCCGGTGCTGGTGCCGCTGCGCCCCGACCCGACCGGCACGCAGATCCCGGCCAAGCTGCGCGACGTCGCCCGCGCCGCCGCCGGCCGCCGGCCCACACCGACGGCCACCCCGGCCACGACCGCCGAGGCGCCGGCGGCCCCGGTGGACGAGGGCAGCCTCGTCCAGCGTCTCGCCGCGCTGCCCGAGGAGGGCCGGCAGCGGATGCTGCTGGACCTGGTACGCGGCCACGTCGCCGCCGTCCGGCACGCCGAGCCGGGGGAGATCGACGTCCACCGGGGCTTCACCGAACTCGGCCTGGACTCGCTGGCCGCGATCGAGCTGCGCAACCGGCTCAGCGCCGCGACCGGGCTGCGGCTCGCCGCCACGCTGATGTTCGACCACCCGACCCCGGCCGAGGTCGCCCGGCTGCTGCGCGAGGAACTGGCGGAGGAGGTACCGGTCGGCCCGTCGCCGGACGCCCCCGCCGGGCCGGACGCCGCCGACGCCCCGGACGAGGACGACGTACGCCGTCGGCTGGCCACCATTCCGCTCGACGCGCTGCGCGAGGCGGGCCTGCTCGACGCCCTGCTCCGGCTCACCGCGCCGGGCGTCGCACCCCCGCCCACCGCGGCGCCCGCCGCCGCCGACCGTAGCGAGGAGATCCGGAACATGGCGGTGGACGACCTGGTCCGCGCGGCCCTCGGCGGCGCCGACCCGAACGGGGCGAACCGGTGAGCGGCGTGGACACCGACCGGATCGTCGCGGCGCTGCGGACCTCGCTGCTGGAGAACGACCGGCTGCGGCAGGAGAACGCCCGGCTCGCCCAGGCGGCCGACGAGCCGATCGCCATCGTCGGGATGGCCTGCCGGCTGCCCGGCGGGGCGGACTCCCCGGAGAGCTACTGGGAGCTGCTGGCCCAGGGCCGGGACGCGGTCACCGGGTTCCCGACCGACCGCGGCTGGGACACCGACGCCCTGTACGACCCGGAGCCCGGCCGCCCCGGCCGGACGGTGACCCGGGAGGGTGCCTTCCTGCACGACGCCGCCGACTTCGACGCCGACCTGTTCGGCATCTCCCCCCGCGAGGCCCGCGACATCGACCCGCAGCAGCGGGTGATCCTGGAGACCGCCTGGGAGGCGCTGGAGCACGCCCGGATCGACCCGCTGTCGCTCAAGGAGAGCCGCACCGGCGTCTACTGCGGCGTGATGTACCACGACTACGACGGGGCCGACGGCGGCGGCAGCATCACCAGCGGCCGGATCTCCTACACCCTCGGGTTGCAGGGGCCGTCGGTCTCGCTGGACACCGCCTGCTCGTCGTCGCTGGTCGCGCTGAACCTGGCCGGGCACGCGCTGCGCGCCGGGGAGTGCAGCCTCGCGCTGGCCGGCGGCATCACCGTGATGTCCACCCCGGAGACGTTCGTCTACTTCAGCTCGCAGCGCGGGCTCGCCCCGGACGGCCGGTGCAAGTCGTTCGCCGCCGCCGCCGACGGCACCGGCTGGGGGGAGGGCAGCGGCCTGCTCGTCCTGGAACGGCTCTCCGACGCCCGCCGCAACGGCCGGCGGATCCTGGCCGTGATCCGGGGCGCGGCGGTGAACTCCGACGGTGCGTCCAGCGGCATCACCGTGCCGAACGGGCCCGCCCAGCAGCGGGTGATCCGGCAGGCCCTGGAGAGCGCCGGGCTGCGCCCCGCCGACGTGGACGCGGTGGAGGCGCACGGCACCGGCACCCGGCTCGGCGACCCGATCGAGGCCCAGGCGCTGCTGGCGACGTACGGGCGGGAGCGGGCGGGGGAGCCGCTCTGGCTCGGGTCGGTGAAGTCGAACCTCGGGCACACCCAGGCCGCCGCCGGGGTCGCCGGGGTGATCAAGATGGTGCTCGCCATGCGGCACGGGCTGCTCCCCGCCACGCTGCACGTCGACGCGCCCACCCCGCAGGTCGACTGGTCGGCCGGGCGGGTGGCGCTGCTGACGGAGGCCCGGCCCTGGCCGGAGACCGGCCGGGCGCGCCGGGCCGCGGTGTCCTCCTTCGGCATCAGCGGCACCAACGCACACGTGATCCTCGAAGAGGCGCCGGCCGAGGGCGGGGACGCCGCCACGCCGGTGCCGGGCTGACGGGCGGGAGAGCGATGACATCGCGTACGGGAACCACGGCGGGCCGGGTGGACCCCGGTGCCTTCCGGCACGTCCTCGGGCTCTTCTGCACCGGGGTCACCATCATCACCGCCGCCGGCGGCGGGGTACGCCCGGTCGGTTTCACCTGTCAGTCGTTCGTCTCGCTCTCCCTCGACCCGCCACTGGTCTCCTTCTCGGTGTCCCGCACCTCCCGCTCCTGGCCGCTGATCCGGGACCGGGGGGCGTTCGGGGTGAACATCCTGACCGCCGAGCAGGAGGGGCTGTGCCGGACCTTCGCCGGCCGGGCCACCGACAAGTTCACCGGCGTGGACTGGACCCCGGGCCCGGTCACCGGCTCGCCCCGGCTGCCCGGCTCACTGGCCTGGGTGGAGTGCACCGTCGAGGCGGAGTACCCGGGCGGGGACCATGTCATCGCCGTCGGCCGGGTCCGTGACCTGGAGGTGGTCGACGGCGACGCCGACCCGCTGCTGTTCTTCCTGGCCGGCTTCCGTCGCCCCGCACCCGCCGTCCCGGGCACCCCCTAGGCCGCGCCGGCCGACCCCAGAACGGCCCCCGCCGGCCCCCTGATTACGGCCCTCGCCAGGGCGGATTCCGCGTTTCCGGCCCTAGGGTCGAGGCGCGCGTCATGGCCACCGGGCAGCATCTCGTCACGCGGAGGAACGCATGCGATTCGGCTTGATCTACCACCACCAACTGCCCCGCCCGTGGGCCGAGGACAGCGAGGAACGCCTCTTCGCCGAGGCGCTGGAGCAGATCGAGCTGGCCGACCGGCTCGGCCTGGACTACGCCTGGGGCACCGAGCACCACTTCTTCGAGGAGTACTCCCACTCCGCGGCGCCGGAGGTCTTCCTCGCCGCCGCGGCGGCCCGGACGAAGAACATCCGGCTGGCGCACGGCATCATCCACATGCCGCCGGCGGTGAACCACCCGGTGCGGATCGCGGAGCGGCTGGCCATGCTGGACCTGATCTCCGGCGGGCGGGCGGACTTCGGTTCCGGCCAGGGCAGCTCCCAGCTGGAGGTGGGCGCCTTCGGCATCGAGCTGGCGGACAAGCAGGAGCAGTGGCACGAGGCGCTCGAGGTGGTCATCCGGATGATGACCGAGACCCCGTTCACCGGCCACAAGGGCAAGTGGGTCGACGTGCCCGTCCGCAACATCGTGCCCAAGCCGAAGCAGAAGCCGCACCCGCCGCTCTGGCGGGCCTGCACCCGGCGGGAGAGCATCCAGGAGGCGGCCCGCGAGGGCATGGGCGCGCTCGCCTTCTCCTTCGTCAACCCGGAGGAGGCCGAGGAGTGGGTGCAGGCCTACTACCGGACGCTGGAGTCCGACGACTGCGTCCCGATCGGTCAGGCGGTCAACCCCAACGTCGCCATGGTGCTGCCCTTCATGTGCCACGAGGACGAGGAGGTCGCCCTCGACCGTGGCCTGGAGGGGGCGTACTTCTTCTCGTACGCGCTGATGCACTACTACATCACCGGTGAGCACCAGCCGGGCGTGACCGACATCTGGCAGAGCTTCCAGGACGCCCGGGAGGGCATGGGCTTCACCCGCGACGCCATCGTGCCGGACGAGAAGGACCTCCAGTCGGCCGAGTCGCAGGCCATGATGGACCAGGTCGGGCAGCTGCGCCGGGGCATCGGCACCCCGCAGCAGATCGCCGACATCATCCGCCGGTACGAGGCGGTCGGTGTCGACCAGATCATCTTCTCGGTGCAGATCGGCAAGAACAAGCACGAGCACATCATGGAGTCGCTGGAGCTGTTCGCCCGCGAGGTGATGCCGGAGTTCGTCGACCGCCGGGAGGCCCGCGAGGCCGCCAAGCGGGACCGGCTCGACGTAGCCGTCAAGGCGGCCCTCGGCCGGGTCACCCGGCAGACCAAGGACGTCTCCGACTTCGTCATCGCCCCGGAGATGTCGCTGTACGGCGACGCCGACGACGACGACTGACCCACCGCCGCACCCGAGACGACCCGACGGCCGCCGTGGTCCGCACCACCGGACCCGGCGGCTGCCGTGTCCCCGACGCAAGGATGGACGAGATGGCCGTACCCACGGACAACGGCGCCTGGATCCGGCGCTTCCACCCCGCCCCGGACGCCCCCACCCGGCTGGTCTGCTTCCCCCACGCCGGGGGCTCCGCGTCGTACTTCTACCCGGTATCGCAGGCGCTGAGCCCCACCCTGGACGTGCTCGCCGTGCAGTACCCGGGCCGGCAGGACCGGCGTGCCGAGCGGGCCTTCGAGGACGTACCCGGGCTGGTCGACGCCCTGGTCGACGAGGTGGCCGTCTGGGCCGACCGGCCGCTGGCGCTGTTCGGGCACAGCCTGGGCGCGACCGTGGCGTTCGAGGTGGCCCGGCGGCTGCAGGCGCGCGGGACCGAGGTGTCTGCGCTCTTCGCCTCCGGCCGGCGGGCGCCGTCGCGGCACCGCCCGGCCTGGGTCCACGAGGGCGACGACGGCGCGCTGATCAGCGAGATGCTGAAGCTGGAGGGCACCGACGCGCAGATGCTCACCGACCCCGAGCTGGTCCGCATGATCCTGCCGGCGCTACGCGCCGACTACAAGGCCGCCGAGACCTACCGCTACCAGCCGGGTCCGCCGCTGACCTGCCCGGTGTACGCCCTCACCGGCGACGCCGACCCGCAGGTCGACGTGCCGGACGCGGAGAGCTGGCGGGAGCACACCACCGGCCCGTTCGCGCTGCACGTCTTCTCCGGCGGGCACTTCTACCTCAACCGGCACGCTGCCCAGGTCATGGCCCTGATCCGTCGGCACGCGGCGGACGGGATGGCGGTCGGCCAGGTCCGCGCCTGACGCCCGGCTTCCCACGGGACGGACCGGCTCCGCGCGGAGCGTCGCCGGTGCCGGCCCGGTGCTGGCCCGCCGGTGCCATGCCGGCGATCCAGGCCCGCCGAGCTCGCTAGCGACCTGACGTCATGGATGACTCAGGCCGCTGCGAGCGCGTTGGTGTCGCGGTCGCTGTGGGCTGGTGTGGTGGGTGACTCGGGCTGCCGCTGGGGGCGGTGGTGTCGTGGTCGCTGTGGGCTGGTGTCGTGGGTGACTTGGGCTGCCGCTGGGGGCGTGGTGGTGCTGCGGTCGCTGTGAGCTGATGCCGCTGGTGACTCGGGCTGCCGCCGGGGGGCGCCGTGGCGTCGTGGTCGCCGTGGGCTGATGCCGTTCAAGACCAGCCTGCCGTCAGGTGCCGGTGGTGTCTCGGGCGCTGTCGAGTTGATGACGTGAATGACTCGCGGCCGCCGGCGGGCAAGGTCCGCGCACCGAGGCGTCGAACCGATCCGTCGGGACGGCCTCGCGCCGATTCATCCACGACATCAGGTCGCTAGCGAGCGAACAGGGGGCGCCTCGGCCGGCGAGGCGGGCCGGGGCGAGCCGGGCCGGGGCGGGGGGTCAGTGCCCGTCGCCGCCCGCGCTCCTCGCCGCGGCGCGCTGCTCGACCAGGGCGCCGACCCCGTCGAGGATGCGCTCCAGGCCGAAGACGAACTCGTCGTCCGGCCCGGCCGGGGTGTCCAGCACGCCGGCGTCGATCACCGCGGTGAACGCCGGGAAGCGGTCCGGCCCGGCGAGCTTGCGGACCAGCTGGCCGTAGGAGGACATCGCGGCCAGCTCGTCGGGGGCCTTGGCCATGAACGAGGCCTGCACGTCGGCGGAGACGGTGGCGTCGTTGCGGCAGAAACCGCTCAGCAACATGATCACCGACAGCTTTTCGCCCTCGCCCAGCGCGGTGCCGCCCAGGCACTCCAGCCCCCGCTCCAGCCAGATGATCTGGTTGGGGGTGACCGGCGGGCCGAGGGTCGGGATGTGCAGCGCCCAGGTGTGCTTGCGCAGGATCGCGTGCTGCTCCCAGGTCCATCGGGCCAGCCCGGCGCGCCACCCCTCGTCCGGCGAGTCGGGCCCGGACGGCGGCGTCTGGTAGATCGCGTCCATCATCAGCTGGAGCAGCTCGTCCTTGGCCGACAGGTAGCGGTACAGCGACATGGTGGACGCGCCCAGATCCGACGCCACCCGGCTCATCGACACCGCCGACAGGCCCTCCGACGCGGCGATCGCCACCGCCGCGTCGACGATGCGCGGAAGGCTCAACGCGCGCTTGGGACCCTTGTTCGGTCGGTCCCGCAAACCCCAGGCGTCCCCGATGTATCCCGGCAGCCCCGGATCAATGCTTCCGCCCATCGACTCCACTTTCCCTCTGAGACGCCCGGCCGCGGTCATCCGCGCCTCGCCGCTGCCCCTCGCTGCGGTTCAGGGTATGCCGCCGCCCGAACGATGTCTGCACGGGATTGGGAAACCGGACCGTCGGTGCCGTGACAGTAACCGTTCCGTACCGTCCCGTGGTGCCGGCATAGGGGGCGCAGGGCCGACCTTAGGGGGTGCGGAACCTGTCCGGCGTCCCGGCGCGCTGCTTGAATCGACCCGATCGATTTCCCGCCGCCCCCTTGAAGAGAGGCGCCGCAGCGATGACCGAAACAGCCGATGCCGTGACCACCGGTACCGAGCGCCCGGATTTTCCGCTGGACCGGCGCCGGTGCCCGCTCGCCGTTCCGCAGGAATACGAGCGGATGCGCGAGGAGAATCCACTCGCCCCGGTGACCAACCGGATGACCGGAAAGCCCGTCTGGGCACTGACCCGTTACCGGGACGTGCGCCAGGTGCTGGGTGACCCGTCGATGAGTTCGAACGCCCGCAATCCCTCCTATCCGGCGCAGTTCCACGTGCCGGAGGAGATGCTGCCGTACATCGCCTTCCCGTTCCCGGCGATGGATCCCCCGGAGCACACCGTCCGCCGCCGAATGGTGATCCCCGAATTCACCGCCGCGCGGATCACCAAGCTCCGCCCGCGGATGCAGCAGATCGTCGACACGCAGATCGACCAGATGCTCGCCAAGGGCGGCCCGCTGGACCTGATGGCCGAGCTGGCGCTGCCCGTGCCGGCGCTGCTGTTCTGCGAGATGCTCGGCGTCGACCCGGTGCACATCGGCTATTTCCGTCGCTACGCGGAGACCACCACCGGCCGGGACTCCAGTCAGGAGGCGGTGGCCGGCGCGATCGCCGAGATGGACGAGTTCCTCGACGAGCTGATCACCGAGAAGACCAAGAATCCGGGCGACGACCTGCTCAGCAGGATCGCGGCCCGGCTGCCCGACGAGCCCACCCTCGAACACGAGGACCTGGTCGCCATCGCCCGGGTGCTGGTCATCGCCGGCTCCGACACCACCGCCAACGTCGTCTCCCTCGGCACGGTGGTGCTGCTGCAGCACCCGGAGCAGCTCGCCGAGCTCAAGGCGGACCCGTCGCTCTGGCCGGGCGCGGTCGAGGAGCTGCTGCGCTTCCTCAGCATCCTGGACTCGGCGACCGTGCGGGTGGCCACCCAGGACGTGGCGGTCAGCGGCGGCACCATCCGCCAGGGCGAGGGGGTGCTCGCGCTCAACGGCGCGGCGAACTGGGACCCGGAGCGATTTCCGGAACCGGAGAAGTTCGACATCCACCGCAACGCCGAAGGGCACATGGCCTTCAGTTACGGCAACCACATGTGCCCCGGTGCGAACCTGGCCCGGATGCAGCTCGAAACCGTCTTCCGTACGCTCTTCGAGCGCATTCCGGACCTGCGCCTCGCCGCCGACGTCGACAAACTGTCGTACATGTTCGACGCGCACGCCTACGGGTTGCACGAACTGCCCGTCACCTGGTGAGCGACGGGTCGCCGACAATGCGCGTCGAGGTCGACCGGGAAACCTGCGTCGGTTCCGGCAACTGCGTGCACTTCGCACCCACCGTGTTCGATCAGGACGACCGCGACGGACTCGTGGTCGTCCTGGCCGAATCGCCGGAACCGGCGCTGCGCGCGGCGACCCGTACGGCCGCGCTGAACTGTCCGGTCGGTGCCATCTCGGTCGATCGGATGAATTCCGGCAGCCCGCCGGTCCGGCCCGCCCCCTAGGCGCGGTCGGGCCGGCGGAAGCCGTTCAGGGGTTGCCCCGGAATTAGGGGGTCGCCGCTATGGAACCGCACTCCCGCGAGTCGCTTGAATTGTGCCGACTCGATCCAGACGACGGTTCGGAGCCCAAAAAATGATCAAGCTTCCGGAGTCGGACGGCACGCTGACCGTCTACCACCCGACCCAGGCGCCGCGCGTGGTGCAGCCCGCCGACCCCTCGGAGTTCCGGACCCGTTCCGTGCTGGCCACCGCGCACGTGCTGGGTGACCCACTGGCCGACAACGAGCCCTTCGGGCCGCCCGGCGGCGACCCGCCGCCGCAGTCGCTGGACTGGGAGGCGACCCTGGCCTTCCGCCGGCACCTGTGGTCGTACGGCTTCACGCTCTGCGAGGGGATGGACACCGCGCACCGCGGCATGGGGCTGGACTGGCCCCGCGCCGCCGAGCTGATCCGCCGCTGCGGCGCGGAGGCGAAGGCGGTCGGCGGGCGGATGGCCGCCGCCGTCCTCACCGACCAGCTGGAGCCGTTCGCCCCGGTCACCCTGGCCGAGGTCCAGGCGGCCTACGAGGAGCAGCTGGCCGTGGTCGAGGAGGCCGGCGCGCAGCCGGTGATCATGTGCAGCCCGCACCTGAACGTCGCCGTCCGCGGCCCCGAGGACTTCGCCACCGTGTACGGCAACCTGCTGCGCCAGTCGAGCCGGCCGGCCATCGTGCACTGGATCACCTCGGAGTGGGACCCGCGCAACTCGGAGTACTTCGGCTACGAGGAGCCCGACGACGCGTACGACGCGCTGATCGCGATCGTGCGGGACAACCTGGACAAGGTCGACGGCGTCAAGATCGGACCGGCGTCGCTGGCCCGGCAGGTGGAGTGGCGCAAGCGGCTGCCCGAGGGCGTCAAGTTCTACACCAGCGACACCACCGAGTACCCGGAGATGTTCGTCGGCGACGGATTCGGGCACAGCCACCCGCTCACCCCGGTCATCGACGCGGTCGTCCCGATCGCCGCCGAGGCGTTCCGGGCGCTGGACGCCGGCGACGACAGCCGGGCCCGGGGGCTGCTGGAGGAGACGCTGCCGCTCAACCGGCACCTGTTCAGCGGCGAGGGGCGGAGCATCTTCTTCTTCAAGACCGGGGTGGTCTTCCTGGGCTGGCTGGCCGGGCACCACGACCACTTCCGGATGGTCTGGGGCGAGCAGTCGGCCCGCTCCGTGCCGCACCTGGCCGCCGCGTACCGGCTCGCCGACCGCCTCGGCGCGCTGCCCGACCCGGAGCTCGCCGAGCGGCGGATGAAGCTCTTCCTCGCAACCTCGGGGATCGAGCAGTGAGCCGGGCCGTCGTCCTCGGCGGCGGCCTCGCCGGGATGCTCGCCGCCGCGGCGCTGGCCCGCGCCGTGGACGAGGTCGTCGTCGTCGAACGCGACCAGCTCCCCACCGAGCCGCAGCCGCGCCGGGGGCTGCCGCAGGGTCACCACAGCCACATCCTCATGCGCGGCGGCGTCGAGGCCTTCGACCAGCTGCTGCCCGGGGTCACCGACCGGCTCTACGCCGCCGGCGCCAAGCGTCGCGGCCTGCCCTCCGGCGCGCTGGCCCGCGGGCCGGAGGGCTGGATGGAACGGCTCGACACCGACGCGTACCTGCTGCTGTGCAGCCGGGAACTGCTCGACCACGTGGTCCGCGACCAGGTGCTGCGCGAGGCGCGGATCAGCGTCCGGGAGGGCACCCGGGTCACCGGCCTGATCGGCGACGCCGACCGGGTCACCGGCGTGCGGATCGAGCAGGGCGGCGCGGAGGACACCCTCGACGCCGACCTGGTCGTCGACGCCACCGGCCGCGCCACCAGCGCCCCGAAGTGGCTGGTCGACCTGGGCCTGCCCCAGGTCCACGAGGACGTGGTGGACGCGGGCATCGTCTACGTCAGCCGCTGGTTCACCGAGCCGCCCGGCACCCGCGACGACTTCCCCGGGGTCATGATCCAGATGCAGGCGGGCACCGGCCGGCCCGGGCAGGGCGCCGGGCTGCTGCCGATGGAGAACGGCCGCTGGATCCTCAGCCTCTTCGGCAGCCGGGGCGGTGAGCCCCCCACCGACGAAGAGGGCTTCGCGCAGTTCGCCCGGGACCGGCACCACCCGATCATCGCCGACCTGATCGCCCAGGCCCGCCCCGCCGGGCCGATCCGCGCCTACCGGAGCATCCCGGACCAGCGGCGGCGCTTCGAGAAGCTGCCCGTGCCGGAGGGCTTCCTCGTCATCGGCGACGCCGCCCAGGCGCTGAACCCGGTGCACGGCACCGGCATGTCGGTCGCCGCCCAGTGCGCGCTGGCGCTGCGTACCGAGCTGGACGTGCGGGGCCTGCGCCCCGGCTTCGCCCGCAACGTGCAGGCCGCCATCGCGAAGATCAACCAGGGCGCCTGGCAGATCGCCGTCAACACCGACCAGGGGCTGCCGCACGTGCGGGCCAACGTGCCGCTGCGCGGCGGCGCGTTCGCCAACAAGCTGGCAGCCCGGGTGGCCCGGACCGGCTGCGGCAACCGCATGGTCATCAACACCGTGTTCAACGTCGCGTCGCTCTGCGCGCCGATGACCCGGATGATGACGCCCGCCTTCCTCTGGGCGGTGCTGCGCGGCCCCCGGACGCCGGCCCTCACCGCCGAGCAGGCCATCGCGCAGTTCCCCGAGTTCGGCGACCTCGTCAAGGTCGACGCGGCGCCCCGGTCCACGGCCAGCCCGGCCTGACCATGCACGACCCGCAGACGGCTCACCTCGCGATCGGAACAGGCGGTGGTACCCGGTGAACCAGGAGATGCCGTCGCGGGACGGCGAGGTGCTGCCCTGGCTGCTCTCCGCGCGCGGCGCCGACGCGCTGCGCGGGCAGGCGGCCCGGCTGTCGGCGTACCTGGAGGACGCCGCCGACCTGCGGGCGGCGGACGTCGGTCACTCGCTGCTGACCACCCGGGCCCGGCTCGGCCACCGCGCCGTGGTGCTCGGCGCGGACCGCGCCGAGCTGCTGACCGGGGTACGCGCACTGGCCGACGCGGTCGACGCCCCCGGCCTGGTCACCGGCACCGTGCTGCCGGACGCCCGGGCGGTCTTCGTCTTCCCCGGCCAGGGCTCCCAGTGGCCGGGGATGGCCCGGGCACTGCTCGACGAGGCGCCCGCCTTCGCGGCCCGGCTCACCGAGTGCGCCACCGCGCTGGAACCGTACGTCGACTGGCGCCTGCTGGACGTGCTGCGCGACACCGGCTCCCCGCTCTGGGACTCCGTCGACGTGGTGCAGCCGATGCTCTGGGCGGTCATGGTCTCGCTGGCACACCTGTGGCAGGAACACGGGGTACGGCCGGCCGCCGTGGTCGGCCACTCGCAGGGCGAGATCGCCGCCGCCTGCGTCGCCGGCGCGCTCACCCTCGAGGACGGCGCCCGCGTCGTCGCCCTGCGCAGCCGGCTCATCGGCGCCGAACTCGCCGGCCTGGGCGGGATGATGTCCGTGCTGCTGCCCCGCGACGCCGTCGAGGCCCGGCTGCAGCGCTGGGCCGGCCGGCTCCAGCTCGCCGTGGTCAACGGCCCGTCGTCCATGGTGGTCTGCGGCGAGGTCGCCGCCCTCGACGAATGCCACGCCGAGCTGACCGCCGACGGCGTGCAGGTCCGCCGGATCGCCGTCGACTACGCCTCGCACTCGCACTACGTCGAGGGCATCCGGGAGAAGCTGATCGAGGCGCTCGCCCCGATCAGCCCGCGTACCGCTCCGGTGGCCTTCTACTCCACCGTCACCGGGGGGCCGCTGGACACCGCCACGGTGACCGCCGACTACTGGTACCGCAACCTGCGCCAGACCGTCCGCTTCTCCGACGCCGTCCGGGCGCTGCTCGCCGACGGGCACCGCGTCTTCGTCGAGTCCAGCGCCCACCCGGTGCTCACCTCCGCCGTGCAGGACACCGCCGAGGCGGCCGGCGTCAGCGCCGTACCGATCGGGTCGCTGCGCCGCGACGACGGCGGGCTGCGCCGCTTCGCCACCTCGCTCGCCGAGGCGTACGTGCACGGCGCGCCGGTGGACTGGGCCGGCTTCCTCGCCGGGGGCCGCGTCGTCGACCTGCCCACCTACGCGTTCCAGCGCCGCCGCTACTGGAAGAACCCGACCGGGCGGACCACCGGCGCCGGCGAGGGCACCCCGGGCCACCCGCTGCTGACCGGCCTGGTCCGGCCCGCCGACGGCGACGGCCTGCTGCTCACCGGCCGGCTCTCGGTCACCCGGCAACCCTGGCTCGCCGACCACGAGGTGTACGGCCGGCCGGTGCTACCCGGCGCCGCCCTGGTGGAGCTGGCGCTGCACGCCGGCGAGCAGGTCGACCTGCCCGGCGTCGCGGAGCTGACCCTCGGCGCGCCGCTGGTACTGCCCGAGCGGGGCGCCCTCGCGCTCCAGGTGGTCGTCGGCGGCCCCGGCACCGACGGCACGCGGCCGGTCAGCGTCCACTCCCGCCCCGAGGAGTCCGACCAGCCGTGGACCCGGCACGCCGAAGGGCTGCTGGCCCCCGCCGCGCCGGCCCCCGCCGCCGCACCGGCCGACTGGCCGCCGCGCGACGCGACCGCCGTCGACATCCGCGACGGGTACGCCCGCCTGGCCGACCGGGGCTACGGCTACGGCCCGGCGTTCCAGGGCCTGACCGGGCTCTGGCGGCGCGGCGACGACCTCTTCGCCGAGGTGGCGCTGCCCGAGGCGGCCCAGCCCGAGGCGGACCGGTTCGCGGTGCACCCGGCGCTGCTCGACGCCTGCCTGCACGCGGGCGTGATCGAGGAGGCGGGCGGGGACACCCTGCTGCCGTTCGCCTGGACCGACGTCACCCTGCACGCCGTCGGGGCCACCACGCTGCGGGTACGGGTGCGGCGTACCGGGCCGGACCGGGCCACGATCGAGGCGGCCGACCCGGCCGGGGCGCCGGTGATCTCGGTCGGCGCCCTGGTGGCCCGCCCGGTCGCCGCCGAGCAGCTGGCCGCCGCCGCCGGCTCACCGGCCGTGCAGCCGCTGCGTCTGGACCGCCGACCGGTGGACCTGCCGGCGGACGCCGACTCGTTCGACGGCTGGGCGGTGCTCGGCACGGACCCGCCCATCGGCGCACCTGCCAGCTACCCCGACCTGACCGCGCTCCGGGCCGACCTGGACGCCGGTGCCGCCGTACCCGAGGTCGTGCTCTGGGCCGACACCCCGGACGGGGGCGACGTGGTCGACGCCGCCCACGCCGCGGCCCGGCGGGCGCTGCGGGTCGTCCAGGAGTGGCTGACCGACGAGCGGCTGGCCGAAGCGACGCTGGTGGCGCTCCTCCCCGAGGCCGACGACGACCTGCGCGCCGCGCCGGTGCGCGGCGTGCTCCGGGCCGCGGCGGCCGAGCACCCCGGGCGCTTCCTGCTGGTCGGCGCCGACGACGATCCCGCCTCCCTGGCGGCGCTGCCGGCCGTGCTGCGCCTCGGCGAGCCCGAGGTGACGCTGCGGGCCGGCGCGGCCGCCGTACCCCGGCTGGTGCGGGCCCCCGCGGACGGCGGCGCGCCGCCGGCGCTCGCCCCCGACGGCACCGTCCTGGTCACCGGCGGCACCGGCGGCCTCGGCGCCCTGGTCGCCCGCCACCTGGCCGCCGTTCACGGCGTGCGGCACCTGCTGCTGACCAGTCGCCGCGGCCCCGACGCCCCCGGCGTCGACGCGCTGCGCGCCGAGCTGACCGGCCTGGGCGCCCGGGTCACCGTCGCCGCCTGCGACGCCGCCGACCCGGTGGCGCTGCGCGCCCTGCTCGCCGCCGTCCCGGCCGCACACCCGCTGACCGGGGTGGTGCACGCCGCCGGGGTGCTCGACGACGGGCTGGTGCAGTCGCTGACTCCCGAGCGGATGGACGCCGTGCTGGCGCCGAAGGTCGACGCCGCCTGGCACCTGCACGAACTGACCCGCGACGCCGACCTGGCGCTGTTCTGCCTCTTCTCCTCCGCCGCCGGGGTGCTCGCCCCGGCCGGGCAGGCCAACTACGCCGCCGCGAACCTCTTCCTGGACGCGCTCGCCGCACACCGCCGCAGCCGGGGCCTGCCCGCCCACTCGCTGGCCTGGGGGCTCTGGGCCGGCGGCACCGGGATGACCGGGCACCTCGACGAGAGCGCCCTGCGTCGGCTGCGGCAGCAGGGCTTCGACGCCCTCTCCGAGGCCGACGGCCTGGCCCTGCTCGACGCCGCGCTGGCCGGCGACGTCACCGCGCCGGTGCTGCTCCGCCTGGATCCCGCCGGTCTGCGCGCCCAGGCCACCTCGGGTGCGCTGCCCGCCGTGCTGCGCGACCTCGTCCGGGTGCCGCGCCGGCAGGCCCACCGGGGCGCCGGCGCCGCCTCGCTGGCCGACCGGCTGTTGCGGCTGCCCGAGGAGGAACGCCGCCGTACCCTGCTGGACCTGGTCCGCGCCGAGGTCGCCGGGGTGCTCGGCCACGCCACCGGGGACGCGGTGGAGGCCGACCGGGCCCTCAAGGAACTGGGCTTCGACTCGCTCACCGCCGTGGAACTGCGCAACCGGCTCAACGCGGCGACCGGCCTGCGGCTCCCCGCCACCCTGGTCTTCGACCACCCGACCGTCTCGGCGGTCGCCGCCCACCTCGCCGCGACGCTGCTCGGTGCGGCCCAGCCGGCCACCCCGGTCGCGGCGGCCCCGGCGGTCGCCGACGAGCCGATCGCGATCGTCGCGATGGGCTGCCGTTTCCCCGGCGGGGTCGGCTCGCCGGAGCAGCTGTGGCGGCTGGTGGCCGACGGGGTGGACGCCATCTCCGAGTTCCCCACCGATCGGGGCTGGGACACCGACGGGCTGTACCACCCCGAGCCGGGCCTGGCCGGACGCACGTACACCCGGTCGGGCGGGTTCCTGGCCGGCGCGGGGGAGTTCGACGCGGACTTCTTCGGGATCAGCCCGAACGAGGCCGTGGCGATGGACCCGCAGCAGCGGCTGTTGCTGGAGTGCGCCTGGGAGACCCTGGAACGCGCCGGCATCGACCCGGCCACGTTGCGCGGCAGCGACACCGGCGTCTTCGCCGGCCTGATGTACCACGACTACGCCGGCAGCACCGCCACCGGCTCGATCGCCTCCGGCCGGATCGCGTACGCCCTCGGGCTGGAGGGGCCGGCGGTCACCGTGGACACCGCCTGCTCGTCGTCGCTGGTGGCGCTGCACTGGGCGGTCCGCGCGCTGCGCGCCGGCGAGTGCTCGCTGGCCCTCGCGGGTGGCGCGACCGTGATGGCCACCCCGGAGGTCATCCTGGAGTTCTCCCGGCAGCGCGGCCTCTCCCCGGACGGCCGGTGCCGCTCCTTCGGCGCGGGAGCCGACGGCACCGGCTTCTCCGAGGGCGTCGGCCTGCTGCTGGTCGAGCGCCTCTCCGACGCCCGCCGCCACGGTCACCCCGTTCTGGCGGTGGTGCGCGGCTCGGCGGTCAATCAGGACGGCGCGTCGAACGGGCTCACCGCCCCGAACGGTCCGTCGCAGCAGCGGGTCATCCGCGCCGCCCTGGCCTCGGCGGGGGTGGCGGCGTCCGAGGTGGACGTGGTGGAAGCACACGGCACGGGCACCACGCTCGGTGATCCGATCGAGGCGCAGGCGCTGCTGGCCACGTACGGTCAGGAGCGGCCGGTAGAGCGTCCGCTCTGGTTGGGGTCGATCAAGTCGAACCTGGGGCACACCCAGGCCGCCGCCGGGGTCGCCGGCGTGATCAAGATGGTCCTGGCGATGCGGCACGGGGTGCTGCCCCGCACGCTGCACGCCGAGGAGTCCTCGCCGCAGGTGGACTGGTCCGCCGGGGCGGTGGAACTGCTGACCGAGGCGCGCGAGTGGCCGGTCGACCGCCGCCCCCGCCGGGCCGGGGTGTCGTCGTTCGGCATCAGCGGCACCAACGCCCACGTCATCATCGAGCAGGCCCCGGACAACGCGCCGACCGACGCCTCCGGCCCCGGGATGACCGGTGCGCTGCCCTGGCTGGTGTCGGCGAGGTCGGTACCGGCCCTGCGAGCCCTCGCCGGTCGGCTGGCGGATCTCGCCGGGCCGATGGACCGGGCGGAGGCGGCCGCGGCGGCCCGCACCCTGGCCACCGGCCGGGCGCTGCACCTCCACCGGGCGGTGGTGCTCGGCGCGGAACCGGCGGAACTCTCCGCCGGCCTCGCCGCCCTGGCGACCGGCGACACCGCGCCGAACGCGGTGACCGGCACGGCCCGGGGCGGCCGGCTGGCGGTGCTCTTCACCGGTCAGGGCGCGCAGCGCCTCGGTATGGCCCGTTCGTTGCACGGGGTGTTCCCGGTGTTCGCGTCGGCTTTCGATGCGGTGGTGTCGGAGCTGGATGTGCATCTGGATCGGCCGTTGCGGGAGGTGGTGTGGGGTGATGACGAGGAGCTGATTCGGCTCACGGGGTATGCGCAGGCGGGGTTGTTCGCGGTCGAGGTGGCGTTGTTCCGCCTTGTGGTGTCGTGGGGTGTGCGGCCGGATTTCGTGGCGGGGCATTCCATTGGTGAGCTGGCTGCCGCTCATGTGGCGGGGGTGTTGTCGCTGTCGGATGCGGCTCGTCTGGTGGCGGCTCGTGGGCGGTTGATGCAGGCGTTGCCGGCTGGTGGGGCGATGGTCGCGGTGCAGGCGTCGGAAGACGAGGTGCGGGCTGTCCTGGCGGGTCCGGAGGCCTCTGTCGGGTCCTACCAATCTGATGACGTAGATGATTCAGCCTCCAACGGCAACGGCAACGGCAACGGCAACGGCAACGGCAACGGCACCGAATCGGCCGTGGGCAACGGCACCGGCACCGGCTCGGCCGTGGACGGTGGCGGTATGCCCGGCAGCAACGGCGTGGTCGCGCTCATCGGCACCGGCTCGGCAGTGGACGGCGGCGACGGCATGCCCGGGGGCACCAGCGCGGCCAGCGGCACCGGCGTCGGCGCGTCCGCCGGCGGTGGCCGTGGCACGGTCGCATCCCACGACACGGGCATCCCGGCGACAGGTGCCGGCGTGGACATCGCCGCCGTCAACGGCCCCCGATCCGTGGTCATCTCCGGCCCGGAAGCCGCCGTGCTCGCGGTCGCGGACCACTTCACGAACCAGGGGCGGAAGACGACCCGGCTGCGGGTGAGCCACGCGTTCCACAGCAGCCTGATGGACCCGATGCTCGACGACTTCCGCGCCGTCGCGGCCAGCCTGACCTACGCCGAGCCGCGCCTTCCGATCGTGTCGAACCTGACCGGCGCCCTCGCCACGACCGAGCTGACCGACCCCGACTACTGGGTGCGGCACGTCCGCGACGCCGTCCGCTTCGCCGACGGCATCACCGCCCTGCACCAGGCAGGCGCGACCACGTTCTTCGAACTCGGCCCCGACGCCGCGCTCACCCCCATGATCGAGGGCATCCTCACCGACGACGTCACTGTCGTGCCCAGCCTGCGACGCGGGCACGACGAACACCGTCAGGCACTCACCGCGCTGGCGAGGCTGCACGTCACCGGCAGCACCGTCGACTGGACCGCACTGCTCCCGCAGACCGGCCGCACCGTCGACCTGCCGACCTACCCCTTCCAGCGGCAGCGGTACTGGCTCGCCGCCCCGTCCGCCGCCGACCTCTCCGGATTCGGGCAGGTCGCCACCGGCCACCCGCTGCTCGGCGCGAAGGTGACCGTCCCCGACGACGACCTGCTGGTCCTCACCGGCAGGATCTCCGTACCCGGTCAGCCGTGGCTGGCCGACCACGACCTGCACGGCCGGGTCGTCTTTCCCGGCACCGGCCTGCTCGACCTGGCCCTGCACGCCGGGCAGCAGGTCGGCTGCGACCGGCTGGTCGAGCTGACCGCCGAGACGCCACTGGTGCTCACCGACGAGGCGGTCACCGTACGCGTGGTGGTCGGGTCCCCCGACGACCAGGGCGCGCGGCCGGTCGGCGTGCACACCCGCGGACCGGACGACGACCTGCCGTGGACCCGGCACGCCACCGGCGTGCTCGCCCCCGGCGGACCTGCCCCCGTCCCGCCGCCGTCCGCCTGGCCGCCCCCGGGCGCGGTCCGCGCCGCCGTCGAGGACGTCCAGCGCGGCCTGCTGCGCCACGGCTACGGGTACGGCCCGACCTTCCAGGGCCTGCGGGCGGTGTGGCGGCGCGGCACCGAGATCTTCGCCGAGGTGACGCTCCCCGAGGGGGCCACCGCCGACGGCCACGAGACGCATCCCGCCCTGCTCGACGCGGCCCTGCACCCGCACCGCCTCGACGACCCCGCCGGACCCGTCCAGCCGTCGGTCTGGCGGGACGTCGTCCGCCACGCCACCGCCCCGGCCACGCTGCGGGTCCACCTCGTGCCGGTCGGCGGCGGCGTCACCCTCACCGCCACCGACGCCGACGGCCGGCCGGTGCTCACCGTCGGGCACCTGGAGAGCCGGCTGGTCGGCGCCGACGAACTGGCCGCCGTCAGCGGCGCCGGCGACGAGAGCCTGCTCCGCCTCGACTGGGTGCCCGCGCCCGAGGCCACCCCCGACGCCGCGCCGGTGACCTGGGCCGTGCTCGGCGAGGACCGGTTCGGCACGGCCCCCGGCGCGCCGGCCTACCCCGACCTGGCCGCGCTGCTCGCCGCCGTGGACGCCGGGGCGCCCGAACCGGCGTACGTGCTGCACGCCCCGGCCACCCCCGCCGGCCCGGGGCCCGAGGCGGTCCACGCCCTGCTCACCGGGCTGCTCGGCACGGTCCGGGACTGGCTCGCCCAGACCCGGCTGCCCAGGACCCGGCTGGTGCTGCTCACCCAGGGCGCGGTCGGGGCCGGGGAACTCCCCGCCGACCCGGTGCTCGCGCCCGTCTGGGGACTGGTCCGCTCCGCGCAGTCCGAGCAGCCCGGCCGGTTCGTGCTGGTGGACACCGACGGCAGCGGACCCTCCAGCGTGGCCCTGCCGGCGCTGCTGGCGTACGGCGAACCGGAGCTGGCCGTCCGCGACGGCCGCGCGCTGCTGCCCCGGCTGACCCGGGCCCTCGCCGGAGCCGGCGCGCCGCCGCGCTGGGACACCGACGGCAGCGTGCTGGTCACCGGCGGGACCGCCGGACCCGGCGCGGCGATCGCCCGGCACCTGGTCGCGGAGCACCGGGTCGACCACCTGCTGTTCGCCGTCGACCCGGCCGAGGAGGCGGACAAGGACCTCCTCGCCGAGCTGGCCGACCTCGGCGCCGACGTGACGGTCGTCGCGTGCGACCTCACCGATCGGTACGCGGTGGCCGCGCTGCTCGACTCGATCCCCGAGCGGCATCCGCTCACCGCCGTGGTGCACGCCCCCGCCGTACGCGAGGAGAGCCTGCTCGCCGCCACCGCGCCGGAGGCGTTCGCCGCCGCCCTGCGCGCCGCCGTCGACCCGGCCTGGCACCTGCACGAGCTGACCGCCGACCGGCCCCTCGCGGCGTTCGTGCTGGTCTCCTCGGCAGCCGGACTGATGTTCGGCGCCGGCCGGCCGGCCACCGCGGCGGCGGCCACCTACCTCGACGCGCTCGCCACTTACCGGGCCGCCCGCGAGCTGCCCGCCACCGCCCTCGCCTTCGGCGCGTGGGCGGCCGGCCCGCCCTGGCTGGACCGGATGGGCCTGCACCCGCTCGGCGTCGCCGAGGGGCTGGCCCTGGTCGACCGGGCGCTCGGGCAGGCCACCCCCGCCCTGGTCCCGGTACGCCTCGACGTCGCCGCGCTGCGCGCCACCGCCGACGCGCTGCCCGCGCTGCTGCGCCAGGTGGTCCGGGTACCGGCCCGCCGCGCCGCGCCGACCGGCCCCGACCTCGCGCAACGCCTCGCCGGGCTCCCCGACGACCAGCGGGACCGGTTCCTGCTGGAGCTGGTACGGAGCCACGTCGCCGCCGTCCTCGGCCACCCCGACTGGCGCTCCGTCGAGCCGGACCGGGCCTTCCAGGACCTCGGCTTCGACTCGCTGGCCGCCGTCGAGCTGCGCCGGACGCTCAGTGAGGCGTGCGGCCGGTGGCTCTCGCCGACGCTGGTCTTCGACTACCCGACCTCGCGGGAACTCGCCGCCCACCTCGACGCGGAGCTGGGCGCGCGCGACACCGGCGAGGCCGACCCGGTGCTGAGCGAACTGGACCGGCTCGCGGCGGTGCTCGCCGGCCCCACCGACGGCGACCCGGCCCGGGTCACCGCCCGGCTGGAGGCGGTGCTGCGCGAGTGGCGGACCCGGCACGACCCGGCCGGGCCGCCCGGCACGGACGACGACCTGGCCACGGCGACCGACGACGAACTGTTCGCGGTGCTGGACAACCTGGGGATGGGCTGAGCGGCGATGGCGACCGACGACAAGCTGCGCGACTACCTCAAGCGCGCCACGGCGGACCTCCAGCAGACCCGGCGGCGGCTGCACGAGGCCGAGCAGCGCCGGCACGAACCGATCGCGATCGTGGCGGCGGCCTGCCGCTTCCCCGGCGGGGTGCGCACCCCCGCCGACCTGTGGGAACTTGTCGCCTCCGGTGGGGACGCGATCAGCGGCTTCCCGCAGAACCGGGGCTGGGACGTCGCCGGCCTGTACGACCCGGAGCCGGCCACGCCCGGCCGGACGTACTGCGTCAACGGCGGGTTCCTGCACGACGCGGGGGAGTTCGACGCCGACTTCTTCACGATCAGCCCTCGCGAGGCGCGGGAGACCGACCCGCAGCAGCGGCTGCTGCTGGAGACCGCCTGGGAGGTCGTCGAGCGGGCCGGCATCGACCCCGCCTCGCTCAAGGGCAGCGCCACCGGCGTCTTCGCCGGCCTCGTCTACCACGACTACGCCGCCAAGGGCGTCGGCAGCCTGGCCAGCGTCGCCTCCGGCCGGGTCGCGTACGCGCTGGGCCTGGAGGGGCCGGCGGTCACCGTGGACACCGCCTGCTCCTCGTCGCTGGTCTCGGTGCACCTGGCCGCGCACGCGCTGCGCGCCGGCGAGTGTGGCCTGGCCCTGGCCGGCGGGGTGACCGTGATGTCCACCCCGGACTCGTTCGTGGGGTTCAGCCAGGACCGGGGGCTGGCCCCCAACGGCCGGTGCAAGTCCTTCTCCTCCGACGCCGACGGCACCGCCTGGGGCGAGGGCATCGGCCTGCTGCTGCTGGAACGCCTCGCCGACGCCCGCCGCCACGGCCACCCGGTGCTCGGGCTGCTGCGGGGCAGCGCGGTCAACTCCGACGGCGCCAGCAACGGCCTCTCCGCCCCGAACGGGCCGGCCCAGCAGCGGGTGATCCGGGCCGCGCTGGCCGCCGCGCAGCTCACCGCCGACCAGGTCGACGCCGTCGAGGCGCACGGCACCGGCACCACCCTCGGCGACCCGATCGAGGCGCAGGCGCTGCTCGCCACGTACGGGCAGGGCCGGCCGGCGGACCGGCCGCTCTGGCTCGGCTCGTTCAAGTCCAACGTCGGGCACGCCCAGGCCGCCGCCGGGGTCGGCGGGATCATCAAGATGCTGGAGGCGATGCGGCACGACACCCTGCCGCAGACCCTGCACGTCAAGGAACCCACCCCCAACGTGGACTGGTCCACCGGCAACGTGCGGCTGCTCACCGAGGCCCGGCCCTGGCCGCGCGGCGACCGGCCGCGCCGGGCCGGGGTCTCCGCGTTCGGGCTCAGCGGCACCAACGCCCACGTCATCGTCGAGGAGCCACCCGCCGGGGCCGCCCCGGCCCAGGACGACGGCGGCGTGCGGCCGGGACGTCCGGTGGCACTGCTGGTCTCCGGGCGCGACGAGGCGGCGCTGCGGGCGCAGGCCCGCCGGCTCGCCGGGCATCTGGAGGAACACGCCGACCAGGCGCTCGCCGACGTGGCGTACTCGCTGGCCACCACCCGCGCCGCGCTGGAGCACCGGGCCGCCGTGATCGGCGCGGACCACGCCACGCTCCGCGCCGGACTGGCCGCGCTCGCCGACGGCACGCCCGCCGCGCACCTGGTCCGCGACACGGTACGCGTCGACGGCCGGACCGCCTTCTGCTTCGCCGGCCAGGGCGCCCAGCGCCCCGGCATGGGCCGGCAGCTGCACGCCGCCTTCCCGGCCTTCGCCGATGCGTTCGACGCCGCCGTCGCCGCCCTCGACGAGCACCTGGACCGGCCGCTGCGCGAGGTGGTGTGGGCCGCCGACGCCGACCCACTCAACGGCACCGGGTACGCCCAACCGGCGCTCTTCGCGCTCGAGGTGGCGCTGTACCGGCTGCTGGAGGGCTGGGGAGTGCGCCCGGCGTACCTGGTCGGGCACTCCATCGGCGAGCTGGCCGCCGCGCACGTCGCCGGCGTGCTCACCCTGCCCGACGCGGCGGCGCTGGTCGCCGCCCGGGGCCGGCTGATGCAGGCGCTGCCCGCCGGTGGGGCGATGGTCGCCGTCGAGGCGACCGAGGAGGAGGTCCGGCCGCTGCTCGACGAGCGGGTCGACCTCGCTGCGGTGAACGGCCCGCGCGCGGTGGTGGTCTCCGGCGTCGAGGCCGCCGCGCTGGCCGTCGCCGAGCAGTTGCGCTCCCTCGGCCGGCGGACCCGGCGGCTGGCCGTCTCGCACGCCTTCCACAGCCCGCTGATGGATCCCGTGCTCGCCGACTTCGCCGAGGTCGCCCGCTCGCTGCGGTACGCTGCGCCGACCCTGCCGGTGGTCTCCACCCTCACCGGGCAGCCGGTCACCGGCGAGCTGGCCGACCCCGAGCACTGGGTACGCCAGGTGCGCGGCACCGTCCGCTTCCACCACGCCGTACGGTGGCTCGCCGAGCAGGGCGTCACCACGTTCCTGGAGCTGGGCCCGGACGCGGCGCTCACCGCCACCGGCCCGGACTGCGTCGGCGAAGGTGCGGACGCCGTCTTCGTACCGCTGCTGCGCCGGGACCGCGACGAGGAGCGGGAGCTGGTCACCGCGGTGGCCCGCGCCCACACCCGGGGCACGGCGGTCGACTGGGCGGCCGTGCACCGCGGCGCCCGCCGGGTCGAGCTGCCCACCTACGAGTTCCAGCGCCGCTGGTACTGGTGGGAGGCGCCCGAGCCGGTCGCCGCCGACCCGACCTTCCTCGACGACCTCGCCGCCGCCGACCCCGCCGCCCTCGCCGCCGACCTGGGGGTGGACCCGGCCGCCCTCGGCCAGGTGCTGCCCGCGCTGGCCGCGCTGCGCCGCCGGCACGCCGACCGGTCCGCGGTGGACGGCTGGCGGTACCGGGTGGTGTGGGAGTCCGTCGCCGACCCCGAGCCGGGCCCGGCGCCGGCCCGCTGGCTGCTCGCCGTGCCCGACGGGTACGACAACGACCTGCGGGTCGGCATGATCGCCATGACCTTGGTCGAGCACGGCGGCGAGGTGGTCCGGGTACCGGTGGCCGACGCCGACCGGGCCGCCCTGGCCGCCCGGCTGCGCGACCTGCGCGGCCCCGGCACGGTGGTGCTCTCCCTGCTCGCCCTCGACGACCGGCCGCACCCCGGCCACCCGGCGCTGACCCGGGGCCTCGCCGGGACGGTGGCACTGGTGCAGGCGCTCGGTGACGCCCAGCTCGACGCCCCGATCTGGTGCCTCACCACCGGCGCGGTCGCCGTCGACCCGGGCGAGTCCGCCGACCCGGCCCAGGCCGCCGTGCACGGTCTCGGGGCCGGCCTCGCCCTCGACCTGCCCCGGCACTGGGGCGGGCTGGTCGACCTGCCCGAGTTCCCCGACCCGGCCGCCCTGCGCCGGCTGCGCGCCGTGGTCACCGCCACCGGTGGCGAGGACCACGTGGCCATCCGCGACGGCGGGGTGCGCGCCCGGCGGATGGTGCGGGCCGCCCGGCCGGTGGCCCCGCCGTCGTGGCGCCCGCGCGGCACCGTGCTGGTCACCGGTGGCACCGGCGGCCTCGGCGCCCACGTGGCCCGCGCCCTCGCCGGGGCCGGCGCCGAGCACCTGGTGCTGGTCGGCCGGCGCGGCATCGACACCCCCGGAGTGGACACGCTGACCGCCGAGCTCAGCGCCCTCGGTACCGAGGTGACCGTCGCCGCGTGCGACGTCGCCGACCGCGACCAGCTCCGCGACCTGCTCGACGGGCTGCCCGCCCGGTGGCCGCTGACCGCCGTGGTGCACGCCGCCGGGGCCATGCAGCGCATCGCCCCGGTGGGGGAGCTGACCCTCGCCGAGATCGCCGACGTGGCCGCCGCCAAGGTGGCCGGCGCCGCCCACCTCGACGACCTGCTCGCCGAGACCGAGCTGGACGCCTTCGTGCTCTTCTCCTCCGGCGCCGCCGTCTGGGGCAGCGCCGGGCAGGCCGGCTACGGCGCCGCCAACGCCTACCTGGACGCGCTCGCCGCCCGCCGGCGGGCCCGGGGGCTCGCCGCCGCCGCGATCGCCTGGGGCTCCTGGGACAGCGGCATGGTCGACGCCGACCTGGCCGCCGGCATGCGCCGGCTCGGCGCACCCCCGATGCGACCCGAGCTGGCGATCACCGTGCTGCCCGAGGCGTACCGGCGCGACGCCGGGGACCTCGTCGTCGCCGACCTCGACTGGTCGCGGTTCGCCCCCGTCTACACCATGGCCCGCCGCCGGCCGCTGCTCGACGCGCTGCCCGAGGTGGCCGAGGCGATCGCCGGCGACGCCACCGCGGGCGCCGGCGGGCTGGCCGACCGGCTCGCCGCGCTGCCACCGGCCCAGCGCCCGCGGGCCCTGCTGGACACCGTCCGCGCCGAGGTGGCCGCGCTGCTCGGCTACGACAGCCCGGCCGCCCTCGACCCCACTCGTCCCTTCGCCGACCTGGGCTTCGACTCGGTCGCCGCGATGGACCTGCGGCAGCGGCTCACCGCCGCCAGCGGGCAGGCGCTGCCGGCCACGCTGGTCTTCGACCACCCGACGCCGGCCGCCGTGGCGGAGTTCCTCGGCACGGAACTGGGCCTCGGCGCCACCGACGGCGCGACCGGCCTGGCGGCCGACCTCGACCGGGTGGAGGCCGCCCTCGCCGCGCTGCCGGCGGACGACGCCGACCGGCCGGCGCTCGCCGCCCGGCTGCGCGCCCTGATCGGCCTGGTCGACACCGCCACCGGCGACGACCGGCTCGGCGAGGCGGCGACCGCCGACGAGATCTTCGACTTCATCGACAACGAACTCGGGTTGCGCTGACCCACAGGGGTGAGGACGGGCATGGCGGAGGACGGGAAGCTTCTCGACTACCTGAAGCGGGTCACGGCGGATCTCACGCAGACGCGCCAGCGGCTCCAGGAGGTCGAGGGCGTCGAACGCGACCCGATCGCGATCGTGGCGATGGCGTGCCGCTACCCGGGGGACGTGCGTACCCCGGAACAGCTGTGGGACCTGGTCGCCGGTGGGGTGGACGCGGTGGGGCCGCTCCCGACCGACCGGGGCTGGGACCTGGCCCGGCTGCTCGCCGACGACCCCGACCGGATCGGCACCAGCTACGTCGCCGAGGGCGGCTTCCTCGCCGACGCCGCCGAGTTCGACGCCGCCTTCTTCGGCATCTCGCCGCGCGAGGCCGCCGCGATGGACCCGCAGCAGCGGCTGATGCTGGAGGTCTCCTGGGAGGTGCTGGAACGCGCCGGCATCGCCCCGGACGCCGTGCGGGGCAAGCCCGTCGGCGTCTTCACCGGCTCCGGCTACCAGGACTACGGTGACCTGCTCAACGCCGCCCCGGAGGCGGCCGAGGCGTACCTGGGCACCGCGGCGGCGGCCTCGGTGATCGCCGGGCGGGTCGCGTACACGCTGGGGCTGGAGGGGCCCACGCTGACCGTGGACACCGCCTGCTCCTCGTCGCTGGTCGCGCTGCACCTGGCGGTGCAGGCGCTGCGCCGCCGCGAGTGCACCCTCGCCCTGGCCGGCGGGGTGATGGTGATGTCCACCCCGGCGCCGTTCGTGGCGTTCAGCCGGCAGCGTGGGCTCGCCCCCGACGGCCGCTGCAAGGCGTACTCCGACGACGCCGACGGCACCGGCTGGGCCGAGGGCGCCGGCGTGCTGCTGCTCGAACGGCTCTCCGACGCCCGCCGCAACGGTCACCCGGTGCTCGCCGTGGTGCGCGGCAGCGCGGTCAACCAGGACGGCGCGTCCAACGGCCTCACCGCCCCCAGCGGACCGGCCCAGCAGCGGGTCATCCGCGCCGCCCTGGCCAACGCGCAACTGCCGCCCGGCGAGGTCGACGTGGTCGAGGGGCACGGCACCGGCACCACCCTCGGCGACCCGATCGAGGCGCAGGCGCTGCTCGCCACGTACGGGCAGGGCCGGCCGGCGGACCGGCCGCTCTGGCTCGGCTCGCTGAAGTCCAACTTCGGGCACGCGCAGGCTGCCGCCGGGGTCGGCGGTGTGATCAAGATGGTGCAGGCCATCCGGCACGGCCTGCTGCCCAAGAGCCTGCACGTCGGCACCCCGTCGTCGCATGTGGACTGGACGCCGGGGACCGTCCGGCCGCTCGCCGAGGCGCTGCCCTGGCCCGGGTCGGGCCGCCCCCGCCGGGCCGGGGTCTCCTCCTTCGGCGTCAGCGGCACCAACGCGCACGCCATCATCGAGCAGGCCCCCGCGGAGGAGCCGGCCGAGATCACCGCGCCGGCGCCGGCAACGCCGGGGCGTACCCTCGCCTGGGTCCTGTCGGCCCGCGACCCGCAGGCGCTGCGCGCGCAGGCCGCGCGGCTCGCCGCCGTCGCCGCCGGACCCCACCCGGCCGACGTCGGGCACGCCCTGGTCACCGGCCGCTCGGCGCTGGAACACCGCGCCGTCGTCACCGGTACGGAGACCGCCGCGCTGCTGGCCGGCCTGACCGCCCTCGCCGACGACCGGGAGGCCGCCAACCTGGTACGCGGCACCGCCCGCGCCGACGCCCGGGTGGCGTTCGTCTTCCCCGGCCAGGGCTCGCAGTGGGCCGGGATGGCCGTCGAACTGCTCGACTCCTCGCCGGTCTTCGCCGACACGATCGCCGAGTGCGCCCGCGCACTGGAGCCCTTCGTCGACTGGAACCTGGTCGACGTGCTGCGCGGCGCGCCCGGCGCGCCCACCCTCGACCCGGTCGACGTGGTGCAGCCGGTGCTCTGGGCGGTGATGGTCTCCCTGGCCCAGCTGTGGCGCAGCCACGGCGTCGAACCGGCCGCCGTGGTCGGCCACTCGCAGGGCGAGATCGCCGCCGCCTGCGTCGCCGGTGCGCTCACCCTCGACGACGGCGCGCGGGTGGTCGCCCTGCGCAGCCAGGTCATCGCCGCCGAGCTGGCCGGCCTGGGCGGGATGATGTCGGTCTCGCTGCCCGCCGACGCCGCCCGCGAGCGCCTCACCGGCTGGGCGGGACGGCTCTCCCTCGCCGCCGTCAACGGGCCCGGCTCGGTGGTGGTCTGCGGCGAGGTGGACGCCCTCACCGCGTTCCAGGCCGAGCTGGCCGCCGAGGAGATCCGCACCCGGATGATCCCGGTGGACTACGCCTCGCACTCCGTCTTCGTCGAGGGCATCCGCGACCGGCTCGCCGAACTGCTCGCCCCGGTCCGCCCCCGCACCGCCGAAGTGCCGTTCTACTCGGCGGTTACCGGTGGACTGCTGGACACCACCGCCCTCGGCGGCGACTACTGGTACACCAACCTGCGGCAGACCGTGCTCTTCGCCGATGCCACCCGGGCCATGCTCGCCGACGGGCTGACCGTCTTCGTCGAGCCCAGCGCCCACCCGACGCTGAAGGTCGGCATCGAGGAGACCGTCACCGACGCCGGTGCCCCCGCCGTCGTGATCGGTACGCTGCGCCGCGACGACGGCGGGGACGACCGATTCGCCGCCTCGCTCGCCGAGGCGTACGCCCACGGCGTCGGCGTCGACTGGCTGCCGCTGTTCGACGGGCGGCCCGGGCAGCGGGTGGAGCTGCCCACGTACCCGTTCCAGCGCCGCCGGCACTGGCTCGACGCGGCCGCCGCCGGCACCGGCGACGTCACCGGCGCCGGTCAGCACCCCGCCGAGCACCTGCTGCTCAGCGCGGTCGTCGCCACCCCCGCCGACGACGGGGTGGTGCTCACCGGACGGCTCTCCACCAGCACCCACCCGTGGCTGGCCGACCACGCCGTCGCCGGCACCGTGCTGGTCCCCGGCACCGGCCTGGTCGAGCTGGCGCTGCGCGCCGGCGACGAGGTCGGCTGCCCGGCCGTCGACGAGCTGACCATCGGCGCGCCGCTGGTGCTCGCCGACGGCGCCGCCGTGCAGCTGCGGGTCGCCGTCGCCGCGGCGGGGGAGCACGGCGCCCGCCCGGTCAGCGTCTGGTCCCGCCCCGAGGACGCCGCCCCCGACGCGCCCTGGCAGCGGCACGCCACCGGCCGGCTCGCCCCGGCCACCGCCCGCCCCGCCGACGACCTCGCGCAGTGGCCGCCGGCCGGCGCCACCGCCGTCGACGTGGCCGGCCTCTACCCCGACCTGGCCGACGTCGGGCTGACGTACGGGCCGGTGTTCCAGGGGCTGCGGGCCGCCTGGCGAGCCGGCGCCGAGGTGTACGCCGAGGTGGAGTTGCCCGAGGAGGCCACCGCCGACGCCGAGCGCGCCGACCTGCACCCCGCCCTGTTCGACGCCGCGCTGCACGCGGTCGCCCTCACCGACGCCGTCGACGACCGCGCGCTGCTGCCGTTCGCCTTCACCGGCCTCACCCTGCACGCGGTCGGGGCGTCCAGCCTGCGGGTGCGGATCACCCCGCTGCGCGCCGGCGAGGTCGCCGTCACCGCCGCCGACGCCGGCGGCGCGCCGGTGCTCTCGCTCGACTCCCTCGTCCTGCGGCCGCTCCCCGCCGACCTCGCCCCGGCGCCGGCCGGGCCCGTCGCCGAGGCGCTCTACCGCACCGCGTGGACGCCGGTGCCGACCCCGCCGCCCGCGCCCGTCCAGGCTGGACGGTGGGACACCGGCGAGGTCGCCGACGTGGTGGTGCTGCCGGTCCCCGGCGGCGCCGACGCGGCGGCGGTGCACGACACCACCCGCCGGGTCCTCGCCGACCTGCAGCGCTGGCTCGCCGACGACCGGTACGCCGCCACCACCCTGCTGGTGCTCACCCGCGGCGCGGTCGGCCGCGACGGCGAGGACGTCACCGACTTGGCCGGCGCCGCCGTCTGGGGCCTGGTCCGCTCCGCCCAGTCGGAGCACCCGGACCGGATCGTCCTCGCCGACGTCGACGTCGACGTCGAGCACGCCGTCACGCTCGCCCCGACCCTCGTCGCCGCCGGCGAGCCGCAACTGCTGCGGCGCGACGGCGAGCTGCTCGCCACCCGGCTGGTCCGCGCGCCGGTCACCGGCGACGAACCGCCCGCCGCCCGGATCGACCCGGCCGGCACCGTGCTGGTCACCGGCGCCAGCGGCACCCTCGCCGCCGTCGTCGCCCGCCACCTCGTCCTCGCCCACGGGGTACGCCACCTGCTGCTGCTCAGCCGGCGCGGACCGGCCGCCCCCGACGCGGCCGACCTGGCGGCCGAGCTGACCGGCCTCCGTGCCTCGGTCGACCAGGTCGCCTGCGACGTCACCGATCGGAACGCCCTCGCCGCCGTACTGGCCGACGTGCCGGCCGCGCGTCCGCTGACCGCGGTGGTGCACACCGCCGGCGTGCTGGACGACGGCACCATCGCCTCGCTCACCCCGGAGCAGGTCGACGCGGTGCTCGCCCCCAAGGTGGACGCGGCGCTGCACCTGCACGAGCTGACCCGCGACGCCGACCTCGGCGCGTTCGTCCTCTTCGGCTCGGCGGCCGGGGTGGTCGGCGCGCCCGGGCAGGGCAACTACGCGGCGGCGAACGCGTTCCTCGCCGGCCTCGCCGCGCACCGCCGCGCACAGGGGCTGGCCGGCCAGTGCCTGGCCTGGGGTTTCTGGGCGCAGGCCACCGGCATGACCGGGCGGCTCGGCGGCGTCGACCGGGCGCGCATCTCCCGCAGCGGCATGATCGGTCTCGCCGTGGACGAGGGCCTGACCCTGCTCGACGCCGCCCTGGACCGCCCCGACGCCCTGCTGCTGCCGGTCCGCTTCGACCTCGCCGCGGTCCGCGCCCAGGGCGACGTGCCGGCGCTGTTCCGTACCCTGCTGCCGGTCGCCCGGCGCAGCGCCGCCGGGGTACGCGCCGACGCCGGCTCGCTGGTGGACCGGCTGCTCCGGCTGCCCGAGGCCGACCGCGAGCAGGCGGTGCTCGAGCTGGTCCTGGACCGGGTGGCGCTGGTGCTCGGCTTCACCTCGGCCGCCGCCGTCGCCCCGGAGCGGGCGTTCCGCGAGCTGGGTTTCGACTCGCTCACCGCGGTCGAGTTCCGCAACCGGCTCAACCAGACCCTCGGCCTGCGGCTGCCGGTGACCGCGGTCTTCGACTACCCCTCGCCGGCCGTGCTGGCCCGCTTCCTGCTCGACGAGCTCGCCGGCACCACCGCCGTGACGCCGGCCGTGGTGGCGACGAAGCCGCTCGACGAGCCGATCGCCATCGTCGCCATGAGCTGCCGTTTCCCCGGCGGGGTCAGCTCGCCGGAGGAGCTGTGGCGGCTGGTCGCCGACGGGGTGGACGCGATCGGCGACTTCCCCGCCGACCGGGGCTGGAACGTCGACCAGCTGCACGACCCCGACTTCACCACGCCCAACAGCAGCTACACCCGCTCGGGGGGCTTCCTGCACGACGCCGCCGACTTCGACCCGGCGTTCTTCGGGATCAGCCCGAACGAGGCGCTGGGCATGGACCCGCAGCAGCGGCTGCTGCTGGAGTGCGCCTGGGAGACCTTCGAGCGGGCCGGGATCGACCCGGCGACGCTGAAGGGCAGCCCGACCGGGGTCTTCGCCGGCTTGATGTACCACGACTACCCGGCCAACAGCGGCACCGGCGCGGTGGCCTCCGGCCGGGTGGCGTACGTCCTGGGGCTGGAGGGGCCGGCGGTCACCATCGACACCGCCTGCTCCTCGTCGCTGGTGGCGCTGCACCTGGCCGCGCAGGCGCTGCGGTCGGGGGAGTGCGACCTGGCGCTGGCCGGCGGGGTCAGCGTGATGGCCACCCCGGAGATCTTCGTGGAGTTCAGCCGGCAGCGGGCGCTGTCACCGGACGGCCGCTGCCGGGCCTTTGCCGCCGACGCGGCCGGCACGGGCATCGCCGAGGGCGCCGGGTTCCTGCTGGTCGAGCGGCTCTCCGACGCCCGTCGCAACGGGCACCCGGTGCTGGCGGTGGTGCGCGGTTCGGCGGTGAACCAGGACGGTGCGTCGAACGGCATGACCGCGCCGAACGGCCCGTCCCAGCAGCGCGTCATCCGTGCCGCCCTCGCCTCGGCGGGGGTGCCGGCGGCGGAGGTCGACCTGGTCGAGGCCCACGGCACGGGTACGATCCTGGGCGACCCGATCGAGGCGCAGGCCCTGCTCGCCACGTACGGCCGGGAGCGCCCCGCCGACCGGCCCCTCTGGCTGGGCTCGGTGAAGTCGAACCTGGGCCACACCCAGGCGGCGGCCGGGGTGGCCGGGGTGATGAAGGTCGTCCTCGCCATGCGGCACGGGGCGATGCCCCGGACCCTGCACGTGGACGCGCCGTCGCCGCAGGTGGACTGGTCCGCCGGGGCGGTGGAGCTGCTGACGCAGGCCCGGGAGTGGCCGGTGAACGGGCATCCGCGCCGGGCTGGCGTGTCGTCCTTCGGCATCAGCGGCACCAATGCCCACGTCATCATCGAGCAGGCCCCGGACGACGCTTCGGCTGCCGTGCCCGCGACGCCGGCCGACGGTGCCGCCGGTTCGGCGCGCGTCGTGCCCTGGCTGGTGTCCGCCCGCTCGGAGGCCGCGCTGCGGGCCCAGGCCGGGCGCCTTTCCGGGTACGCGAACGAGCGCGCCGACCTGCGCGACGGCGACATCGCGTGGTCCCTGGCCACCGGGCGGGCGCGCTGGGAACGGCGAGCGGTCGTCCTCGGTGCCGGCCGGACCGAGCTGCGGCGCGGCCTGGACGCCCTCGCCGCCGGTACATCCGACCCGGCGCTGGTGTCCGGCGTGGCCCGGGCCGGCCGGCTGGCGGTGCTTTTCACCGGTCAGGGCGCGCAGCGCCTGGGCATGGGCCGTTCGTTGCACGCGGTGTTCCCGGTGTTCGCTGCTGCCTTCGATGCGGTGGTGTCGGAGCTGGATGCGCATCTGGATCGGCCGTTGCGGTCGGTGGTGTGGGGTGATGACGAGGAGCTGATTCGGCTTACGGGGTTTGCGCAGGCGGGTTTGTTCGCCGTCGAGGTGGCGTTGTTCCGGTTGGTGGTGTCGTGGGGTGTGCGGCCGGATTTCGTGGCGGGGCATTCGATCGGTGAGCTGGCTGCCGCGCATGTGGCGGGGGTGTTGTCGCTGTCGGATGCGGCTCGTCTGGTGGCGGCGCGGGGCCGGTTGATGCAGGCGTTGCCGGCTGGTGGGGCGATGGTCGCCATTCAGGCGTCGGAGGAGGAGGTGCGGGAGGCGCTGGCGGGGTCGGGTGCCTCTGTCGGGTCCTACCAATCTGATGACGTCGATGATTCAACCGCCGCCGGTGCGGACATCGCCGCGGTCAACGGCCCCCGATCGGTGGTCATCTCCGGGCCGGAAGCCGCCGTGCTCACGGTCGCGGAACACTTCACGAACCAGGGTCGCAAGACCACCCGGCTGCGGGTCAGCCACGCGTTCCACAGCCGGTTGATGGACCCGATGCTCGACGACTTCCGCACTGTGGCGGCAAGCCTGACCTACGCCGAGCCGGAACTCCCGGTCGTGTCCAACCTGACCGGCGCCGTGGCGAGCAGCGAGCTGACCGACCCCGACTACTGGGTGCGCCACGTCCGCGAGAGCGTCCGCTTCGCCGACGGCATCACCGCACTGCACCAGGCGGGCGCGACCACGTTCCTGGAGCTCGGCCCCGACGCCGCCCTCACCCCCATGATCGAGAGCATCCTCACCGACGACGCCACGATCATTCCCAGCCTGCGCCGCGGACACGACGAACACCGCCAGGCCCTCACCGCCCTGGCGAAGCTGCACGTCACCGGCACCACCGTCGACTGGACCACGCTGCTCACCGGCACCCGCGTCGAGCTGCCCACCTACCCGTTCCAGCGACAGCGCTACTGGGCCGACGCGCGGGAGTACTGGGCGGACGCCTGGGCCGGGGCGGGGGACGGCGAGGTCGTCGCCGCCGGACTGGCCGCGCTGCGGCACCCCCTGCTCGGCGCCGAGGTGGTCGTACCGGACTCCGGCGGGGTGGTGCTGACCGGACGGGTCTCCCTCGCCACCCACCCGTGGCTCGCCGACCACGCCGTCGCCGGGACGGTGCTGCTGCCCGGCGCCGCCCTGGTCGACCTGGCCGTGCACGCCGGTGACCGGGTCGGCTGCCCGCACCTGGTCGAGCTGACCCTCCAGGCGCCGCTGCCGCTGCCCGACCGCGCGGCGGTCGTGCTGCGGGTCGTCGTCGGCGGGGCGGACGAGGCGGGCAACCGGAGCGTCGCCGTCTACTCCGGAGACGACGCCGAGGACACCACCTGGACCGCCCACGCCGTCGGGCTGCTCTCCACCTCCGTACCGGCACCGGCCGCGCCGCTGGAGGCCTGGCCGCCGGCCGGCGCCACCCCGCTGCCGGTCGACGACGGCTACCAGCGGCTGCTCGCCGACGGCTACGCGTACGGGCCGACGTTCCAGGGCCTGCGTGCGGCCTGGCGGCACGGCGCCGAGGTATACGCCGAGGTCGTGCTCCCCGAGCCGGCCCACCCGGACGCCGCCCACTTCGGGCTGCACCCCGCGCTGCTCGACGCCGGCCTGCACGCCGCCCTGATCGACGCCGCCGACCGCGATGCCGCCGACGCGTCGACCGGGGAGACGCTGCTGCCGTTCGCCTGGACCGGGGTGTCCCTGCACGCCGCCGGCGCCACCGCGCTGCGGGTACGCATCACCCGCCGCGGCCCCCGCAGTGCCGCCGTGACGGTGGCCGACGCGGCCGGGCAGCCGGTGCTCACCGTGGACTCGCTGGACTACCGCGCGGTCAGCGCCGACCAGCTCGACCCCGGCACCCGCCCCGAAGCGATGTACCGGCTCGACTGGGTGCCGCTGACCGGCACCACCCCGCAGGCGGGGACCGAGCAGGTGGTGCTGGTGGGTACGCCCCCGGCGGGGGCGGCGGCGCTGCCGACCCACCCGGACCTCGCCGCGCTCGCCGATGCCGTCGACGCGGGCGCCCCGGTGCCCGACCGGGTGCTGGTCACCGTGCCGGCGTTCCCCGGTGGGGACGTGCCGGCGCGGCTGCGCGCGGCGATGGCGTGGACGCTACGGCTGGCCCAGGAGTGGGTGGCCGACGCCCGCTTCGGCACGGCCCGGCTGGTGCTGGTCACCACCGACGCCGTACCGGTGGGTGGGGGCGACGTCGATCTCACCACCGCGCCGCTGTGGGGTCTGCTCCGGTCGGCGGAGGCCGAACACCCGGGCCGGTTCGCGCTGCTGGACCTCGACCGCACCGTCGAATCGGGTCGTCGCCTGCCGGCGGCGCTGGCCTGCGGCGAGCCGGAGCTGGCGCTGCGCGGCGGCGACATCCGGGTGCCGCGTCTGGTCCGCGCGGCGGAGCCCGCGACCCCGGCCGCCCCGCGTGAGCACGGCACCGTTCTGGTCACCGGCGGGACCGGCGGCCTGGGCGCGCTGGTCGCCCGGCACCTCGTCACCGCCCTCGGCGTCCGCCACCTGCTGCTGACCAGCCGGCGCGGCATCGACGCGCCCGGCGCCCGGGATCTGGTCGCCGAGCTGGCCGACCTGGGCGGCGACGTCACCGTCGCCGCCTGCGACGTGACCGACCCCGACGCGCTGGCCGGGCTGCTGGCCAGCGTGCCCGCCGCCCGCCCGCTGACCGGGGTGGTGCACGCCGCCGGTGTCCTCGACGACGGCGTCCTCGGCGCGCTCACCCCCGAACGGGTCGACGCCGTCCTCGCCCCCAAGGCGACCGCCGCCTGGCACCTGCACGAACTCGCCCGCGACCTGCGGATGTTCGTGCTCTTCTCGTCGGCGGCCGGGGTGCTCGGCGCGCCCGGCCAGAGCGGGTACGCCGCCGCCAACGTCTTCCTCGACGCCCTGGCCGCGCATCGTCGCGCCGCGGGACTGCCGGCCGTCTCGCTGGCGTGGGGGCTGTGGGCGGGCGACGGGATGGGCGACCGGCTCACCGCCGCCGAGCTGCGCCGGCTGGGCCGCAACGGCTTCCCGCCGCTCACCCGCACCGAGGGACTCGACCTGTTCACCGCGGCGCTCGACGCCGCCGAGCCGCTGCGGGTGCCGGTCCGCCTCGACCTGCCGGCCCTGCGTGCGGTCGCCGCCGGCCAACCCCTCCCGGCCGCCCTGCGCGGCCTCGTCCCGCCGGCCCGGCCGGTCGCGCGAGCCGGCGCCACCGCGCCGGCCGGCGGTGACGACCTGCTCCGCCGGCTCGCCGGCCGGTCCGGCTCCGAGCGCCGCGAGGCCCTCCTCGATCTGGTACGCGTCGAGATCGCCGCCGTGCTCGGCCACGCCTCGGTCGACGCCGTCCAGCCCGACCAGGCCTTCAAGGACCTCGGCTTCGACTCGCTGTCGGCGGTGGAGCTGCGCAACCGGTTGACCGCGGTGACCGGGCTGCGGCTGCCGGCCACGCTGGTCTTCGACCACCCCACGGCGATCGCCGTGGCCGCGCACCTCGACGAGGTGCTCACCCCCGGCGAGGCGACCCCGGCCGGCGCCGTCCCGGCGGCACGACCGGCCGACGAGCCGATCGCCATCGTCGCGATGAGCTGCCGCTTCCCCGGTGGCGTCGGCTCGCCCGAGCAGCTGTGGGAGCTGGTCGCCGGCGGTGTGGACGCGATCGGTGACTTCCCCGCCGACCGGGGCTGGGACGTCGACGGCATCTACCACCCGGAGCGGGGCGCCGAGGGGCGGACCTACTCCCGCTCCGGTGGCTTCCTCGCCGACGCCGCCGAGTTCGACGCCGGCTTCTTCGGCATCAGCCCGAACGAGGCGGTGGCGATGGACCCGCAGCAACGGCTGCTGCTGGAGTGCGCCTGGGAGACCTTCGAACGGGCCGGGATCGACCCGGGCACGCTCAAGGGCAGTCCCACCGGCGTCTTCGCCGGCGTGATGTACCACGACTACCAGGACAACACGAACACCGGCTCGATCGCCTCCGGCCGGGTCGCGTACGCCTTCGGGCTGGAGGGGCCGGCGGTCACCGTGGACACCGCCTGCTCGTCGTCGCTGGTCGCGTTGCACCTGGCCGCGCAGGCGCTGCGGTCGGGGGAGTGCAGCCTTGCGCTCGCCGGTGGCGTGACCGTGATGGCCACCCCGGACACGTTCGTCGAGTTCAGCCGGCAGCGCGGGCTCTCCCCGGACGGCCGGTGCCGCTCCTTCGGCGCGGGCGCCGACGGCACCGGCTTCTCCGAGGGCGCGGGCCTGCTGCTGGTCGAGCGCCTCTCCGACGCCCGCCGCCACGGCCACCCCGTCCTCGCCGTGCTGCGGGGTTCGGCGGTGAACTCCGACGGTGCGTCGAACGGGCTGACCGCGCCGAACGGTCCCGCCCAGCAACGGGTGATCCGCGCGGCCCTCGCCTCGGCCCGGGTGCCGGCCGCCGAGGTCGACGTGGTGGAGGCGCACGGCACGGGTACGACCCTGGGTGACCCGATCGAGGCGCAGGCGCTGCTGGCCACGTACGGCCGGGAGCGCCCGGCGGACCGTCCGCTCCAGCTCGGGTCGATCAAGTCGAACATCGGCCACACCCAGGCTGCCGCAGGCGTCGCCGGGGTGATCAAGATGGTCTTGGCGATGCGGCACGGGCTGATGCCCCGCACCCTGCACGCCGAGGAGCGCTCGCCGCAGGTGGACTGGTCCGCCGGCGCGGTCGAGCTGCTGACCGATGCGCGCGAGTGGGCGGCGAACGGGCATCCGCGCCGCGCGGGGATCTCCTCCTTCGGGCTCTCCGGCACCAACGCCCACGTCATCGTCGAGGAGGCGCCCCGCGACGCGGAGCCCTTTACCACAAGCGGACCGGTCGACGGCCTCGTGCCCTGGCTGGTGTCGGCGCGGTCCGACACCGCCGTACGCGACCTCGCCGGCCGGCTCGCCGACCTCGCCGCGCGGATCGACCCGGCGGACGTGCCGGCGGCCGGCCGGACGCTCGCCACCGGACGGGCGCTCTTCGGTCACCGGGCGGTGGTGCTGGGCGCGGACCCGGCGGAACTCTCCGCCGGACTGACCGCCCTGGCCACCGGCGCCGGCGCCCCCGGCCTGGTCACCGGCCTGGCCCGACCGGGCGGCCGGCTGGCGGTGCTCTTCACCGGCCAGGGCGCGCAGCGCCTGGGCATGGGCCGTTCGTTGCACGCGGCCTTCCCGGTGTTCGCTGCTGCCTTCGGTGCAGTGGTGTCGGAGCTAGATGCGCATCTGGATCGGCCGTTGCGGTCGGTGGTGTGGGGTGATGACGAGGAGCTGATTCGGCTTACGGGGTATGCGCAGGCGGGGTTGTTCGCCGTCGAGGTGGCGCTGTTCCGGCTGATGGAGTCGTGGGGTGTGCGGGCGGACTTCGTGGCCGGGCACTCGATCGGTGAGCTGACCGCCGCCCATTTGGCCGGGGTGTTGTCGCTGTCGGATGCGGCTCGTCTGGTGGCGGCGCGGGGCCGGTTGATGCAGGCGTTGCCGGCTGGTGGGGCGATGGTCGCCATTCAGGCGTCTGAGGAGGAGGTGCGGGCTGTCCTGGCGGGTCCGGGTGCCTCTGTGGGGTCCTACCAATCTGATGTCGTAAACGATTCAGCCTTCAACGGCAACGGCAACGGCAACGGCGCGGTTGCGGTCCACGGCGCGGGCATCCCGGTCACAGGTGCCGCCGGTGTGGACATCGCCGCCGTCAACGGTCCCCGGTCGGTCGTCATCTCCGGGCCGGAAGCCGCCGTGCTCGCGGTCGCCGAACACTTCACCAACCAGGGGCGGAAGACGACCCGGCTGCGGGTCAGTCACGCCTTCCACAGCGGGTTGATGAATCCGATGCTCGACGATTTCCGCGCGGTCGCGACGGAGCTGACCTATGCCGAGCCGCGCCTCCCGCTGGTGTCGAACCTGACCGGTGCTCTCGCCACGACCGAGCTGACCGATCCGGACTACTGGGTGCGGCACGTGCGCGAGGCGGTCCGCTTCGCCGACGGCGTCACCGCCCTGCATCAGGCGGGCGCGACCACGTTCCTCGAACTCGGCCCGGACGCCGCCCTCACCCCGCTGATCGAGGGCATCCTCACCGACGACGTCACGATCGTGCCAAGCCTGCGGCGGGGACACGACGAACACCGCCAAGCTTTGACCGCCCTGGCCAGGCTGCACGTCACCGGCAGCACCGTCGACTGGACCGCCCTGCTCCCGCAGACCGGCCGCACCGTCGACCTGCCCACCTACCCCTTCCAGCGGCAGCGGTACTGGCAGCGGACCAGCACCGCCGACGGTGACCTGGGTGCCGCCGGGGTCGACGCCGCGCGGCACCCGCTGCTCGGCGCCGCCGTCACCCTCGCCGGTTCGGACAGCACCGTCCTCACCGGACGGCTCTCCGTGCACAGCCAGCCCTGGCTCGCCGACCACGTGGTGGGCGGCGCGATCCTGCTGCCGGGCACCGGCTTCGTGGAGCTGGCACTGAGCGCGGGCGGGCAGGTCGGCTGCGACGCCCTCACCGAACTGGTCCTCGAAGCGCCGCTGGTCGTACCGGACCGCGGCGGGGTCACCGTCCAGGTGCTGCTCGGCGCGGCCGACGAGACGGGCAGCCGGCCGGTCACCGTCCACTCCCGGGACGGCGGGCCGGATCAGCCGTGGACCCGGCACGCCACCGGCACCGTCGCCCCGGCCACCCGGCCACCGTCGTTCGACCTGGCCGCGTGGCCGCCGCCGGGCGCCGTCCCGGTCGACCTCACCGGACGGTACGACGCCCAGGCCGCCGCCGGGTTGGCCTACGGGCCGGCGTTCCAGGGGCTGCGCGCCGCGTGGAGCGCCGGCGACCAGGTGTACGCCGAGGTGGCCCTGCCGGTCGGGGACGGCGCCGACGACGGGTACCGGATGCACCCCGCCCTGCTCGACGCCTGCCTCCAGGCGGTCGGCTTCGACACCGCCCAGGTCGCGCCGGTCCGGCTGCCGTTCGCCTTCGCCGGTGTCACCGTCGCGGTCCCCGACGCCACCACCGTCCGGGTGCGGGTCACCCCGGCCGGCGATGGGGTACGGCTCGACATCGCCGACGCGGCCGGCCTGCCGGTCGCCTCGGTGGAGACGCTCACCCTGCGGGAACTCTCCGCCGCCCAGCTCGCCGCAGGCCGGCCGGACCCGCTGTACCAGCTGGCGTGGCAGCCCGCCGGGCCGGTCGACGCGCCTCCGGTGCGCTGGGCGGCGTGGGAGGACGTCCGCGACGACGTACCCGAGGTGGTGGTGCTGGGGTCGGAGCCCGGCCGGGACGCCGCCGCCGTGCACCGGGCGACCCACCGGGCCCTAGAGTGCGTCCAGACCTGGCTCGCCGACGACCGGTACGCCCGGTCCACCCTGCTGGTGGTCACCCGGGGCGCGGTCGCGGTGGGCGGCGAGGAGGCCCCCGACCTGGCCGGCGCGGCCGTCTGGGGGCTGGTCCGGTCCGCCCAGTCGGAGCAGCCGGACCGGATCGTCCTGGCCGACCTCGACGCCCCGGACGACCCGGCGGCGCTCGCCCTGGCCGTCGCGACCAGGGAACCGCAGGTCGCCGTCCGCGCCGGCAGCGCCCAGGTGGCCCGGCTGGCCCGGCTCACGGCCACCCCGGACGCCCCGCCGGCCACCGTGTTCGGCGAGGCGGGGACCACGCTGGTCACCGGCGCGACGGGCCTGCTCGGCCGGCTCGTCGCCCGGCACCTGGTCACCACCCACGGCGTACGCCGACTGCTGCTGACCAGCCGGCGGGGCGCGGCGGCGGCCGGGGCGGACGACCTCGTCGCCGAGCTGACCGCGCTCGGCGCGGACGTCCGGCTCGCCGCCTGCGACATGGGCGACCGGGACGCCGTGGCGGCTCTGCTGGCCGGGCTCGACCCGGCGCACCCGCTCACCGGGGTCGTGCACTCCGCCGGTGTGCTCGACGACGGCGTGATCGGTTCGCTCACCCCGGACCGCGTCGACGTCGTGTTCCGCCCCAAGGTGGACGCGGCGTTGCACCTGCACGAGCTGACCGCCGGGTTGCCGCTCACCGCGTTCGTGCTCTTCTCCTCCGCCGCCGGGGTGGTCGGCAACCCCGGCCAGGGCAGCTACGCCGCCGCCAACGCCTGCCTGGACGCGCTCGCTGCGCACCGCCGGGCCGCCGGGCTGCCCGCCCAGTCGCTCGCCTGGGGCGCGTGGGCCGGCGACGCAGGGATGGCCGCCGATCTCACCGACGGCGACCGGGCCCGCGTCGAGCGGACCGGGGTCCGCCCGCTGGCACCCGCCGAAGGGCTCGCGCTGCTGGACGCGGCCGCCGCCACCGACGCGGCGGTGGTCGTACCGGTGGGGTTGGACCTGGCGGCGCTGGCCGGCGTACCCGACCTGCCGCCGCTCTTCCGTGGTCTGGTGCGGCGACCGGCGCGCGCCGGTGGCGGAGCCGGCTCGGACGCCGCGGCGGCCCTGACCCGGCGGCTGGCCGCGCTGCCGGCCGACGAGCGCGAGGCCGCGCTGCTCGACGTGGTGCTCACCCAGGCGGCGGCGATCCTCGGGCACGCCGGCCCGCAGGACGTCGACCCCGACCGGGCGTTCCAGGAACTCGGCTTCGACTCGCTGAGCGCGGTGGAGTTCCGCAACCAGCTCAACAGCGCGACCGGGCTGCGACTGCCCGCCACGCTGATCTTCGACCACCCCAACGCGCGGGTCCTCGCCGCCGAACTGGTCACCGCGCTCGTCCCGGCACCGACCGGCGGCCTGCCCGAGGACCGGGTACGGGAGGTCCTCCAGGGCATCCCGCTGAACCGGCTGCGCGAGGCCGGGCTGCTGGACCGGCTGCTCGAACTCGGCGGGTTCGCCCCCACGCCGGACACCACCGACGCCCTCGCGGCGGCGGACGACGAGGCCGGCCGCTCGATCGACGAGATGGACGCCGACGACCTGATCAGCATGGCGCTGGGCGACCAGGACCTCGACGACCTCATGACAGGAGACCCCCGATGACCGACGACAAGCTCGTCGCCGCGCTGCGCAGCTCGCTCAAGGAGACCGAGCGGCTGCGCGCGCAGAACCGGCGGCTCACCGCGGCCGCCCACGAGCCGGTCGCGATCGTCGGGATGAGCTGCCGATTCCCCGGCGGGGTCAGCACCCCGGAGCAGCTGTGGCGGCTGGTCGCCGACGGGGTCGACGCGATCGGCGACTTCCCCGCCGACCGGGGCTGGAACGTCGACGAGCTCTACGACCCGACCGGCGAGCGGCCGCACACCAGCTACGTTCGGCAGGGCGGGTTCCTCGCCGACGCCGCCGCCTTCGACCCGGCGTTCTTCGGGATCAGCCCCAACGAGGCGACCATCATGGACCCGCAGCAGCGGCTGCTGCTGGAGTGCGCGTGGGAGGCCTTCGAGCGGGCCGGGATCGACCCCGGCACGCTGCGCGGCAGCCGTACCGGGGTCTTCGCCGGGCTGATGTACCACGACTACGCCAGCAGCCACGCCACCGGATCGGTCGCCTCCGGCCGGGTGGCGTACGCGCTGGGACTGGAGGGGCCGGCGGTCACCGTGGACACCGCCTGCTCGTCGTCGCTGGTCGCGTTGCACCTGGCGGTGCAGGCGCTGCGGTCGGGGGAGTGCACCCTGGCGCTCGCCGGCGGCGCGGCGGTGATGGCGACGCCGGAGGCGTTCGTCGAGTTCAGCCGCCAGCGCGGTCTCGCCCCGGACGGCCGGTGCAAGTCCTTCGGCGCGGGCGCCGACGGCACCGGGTGGGGCGAGGGCGCGGGCTTCCTGCTCGTCGAGCGCCTGTCGGACGCCCAGCGGCTCGGCCACCCGGTGCTGGCCGTGGTGCGCGGCACGGCGGTCAACCAGGACGGCGCGTCGAACGGCTTCTTCGCCCCGAACGGTCCCGCCCAGCAACGGGTGATCCGCGCCGCCCTCGCCTCGGCCGGCGTACCGGCCGCCGAGGTGGACGTGGTGGAGGCGCACGGCACCGGCACCACCCTCGGCGACCCGATCGAGGCGCAGGCCCTGCTGGCCACGTACGGCCAGGAGCGGCCGGCGGACCGTCCGCTCTGGCTGGGGTCGATCAAGTCGAACCTGGGGCACACCCAGGCCGCCGCCGGGGTGGCCGCCGTGATCAAGATGGTGCAGGCGATGCGGCACGGGCTGATGCCCCGGAGCCTGCACGCCGAGGAGCGCTCCCCGCAGGTCGACTGGTCGTCCGGTGCCGTCGAGCTGCTGACCGAGGCGCGCGAGTGGCCGGCCGACGGGCACCCGCGCCGGGCCGGCATCTCGTCGTTCGGGCTCTCCGGCACCAACGCCCACGTCATCGTCGAACAGGCCCCGGAGTCCGCTGCGGAACCGGAGGTTCCCGCCGTCCCGTCTCCGTCGCTGGTGCCCTGGGTGCTGTCGGCGAAGTCCGAGACGGCGGTACGGGAACTCGCCGGCCGCTTTGCCGGCGTCGCCGCGCACCTCGCGCCGCCGGACCTGAGCCCTGCGGCCCGAACGCTGGTCACCGGTCGGGCGGCGTTCGGCCACCGTGCGGTGGTGCTGGGCGCGGACCCGGCCGAGCTCTCCGCCGGGCTGACGGCGGTGGCGGCGGGGGAGTCCGCGCCGCAGGCCGTCTCCGGCGTTGCGCGGTCGAATGGTCGGCTGGCGGTGTTGTTCACCGGTCAGGGCGCGCAGCGTCTGGGGATGGGCCGTGAGTTGCATGCGGTGTTCCCGGTGTTCGCTGCTGCCTTCGATGCGGTGGTGTCGGAGCTGGATGCGCATCTGGATCGGCCGTTGCGGTCGGTGGTGTGGGGTGATGACGAGGAGCTGATTCGGCTTACGGGGTTTGCGCAGGCGGGGTTGTTCGCGGTCGAGGTGGCGTTGTTCCGGTTGGTGGTGTCGTGGGGTGTGCGGCCGGATTTCGTGGCGGGGCATTCGATCGGTGAGCTGGCTGCCGCGCATGTGGCGGGGGTGTTGTCGCTGTCGGATGCGGCTCGTCTGGTGGCGGCGCGGGGCCGGTTGATGCAGGCGTTGCCGGCTGGTGGGGCGATGGTCGCGGTGCAGGCGTCGGAGGACGAGGTCCGGGCCGTCCTGGCGGGGCTGGGTGCCTTTGTCGGGTCCTACCAATCTGATGACGTAGATGATTCAACCTCCAACAGCACCGGCACCGGCACCGGCCTGGGCATCGGCAACGCCAACGGCGCGGTCGCCGCCAACAACGGCGGCGGCCCGGTCGCGGCCAATGGTGACGGCAGCGGCGCGGTCGCGACCCACGGCATCGCCACGGCGGCGGGCGCTGGGGTGGACATCGCCGCCGTCAACGGCCCCCGGTCCGTGGTCATCTCCGGGCCCGAGGATGCCGTGCTCGCGGTCGCCGAACACTTCACCAACCAGGGCCGCAAGACCACCCGGCTGCGGGTCAGCCACGCCTTCCACAGCGGGCTGATGGACCCGATGCTCGACGACTTCCGCGCCGTCGCGGTGAGCCTGACCTACGCCGAGCCGCGACTCCCGGTCGTGTCGAACCTGACCGGCGCCATCGCCACGACCGAGCTGACCGACCCCGACTACTGGGTGCGGCACGTGCGGGAGGCGGTCCGCTTCGCCGACGGGATCACCGCTCTTCATGCCGCCGGAGCGACGACCTTCCTGGAACTCGGCCCGGACGCCGCCCTCACCCCGCTGATCGAGGGCATCGTCGGCGACGAGGTCACGATCGTGCCCAGCCTGCGGCGGGGACACGACGAACACCGCCAGGCCCTCACCGCCCTGGCCAAGCTGCACGTCACCGGCACCACCGTCGACTGGACCGCACTGGTCCCGCAGACGACCCGCACCGTCGACCTGCCGACCTACCCGTTCCAGCGGCAGCGGTACTGGCTACACACCCTCGACTACCTCGCCGAGTCCTGGCTGGCCGGCGCGCTCGGCGACGACCCCGCCGCACTCGGCCTCACCCCCGTCGACCACCCGCTGCTGCGCGCCGCCGTGGCCACCGCCCAGGCCGACGGCCTCGTCCTCACCGGCCGGCTCTCCCGGCAGGCCCAGCCCTGGCTCGCCGACCACGACGTGCTCGGCACCGTGCTGCTGCCCGGCACCGGACTGGTCGAACTCGCCCTGCGTGCCGGCGAGGAGGTCGGCTGCCACCGCCTCGACGAGCTGACCCTCACCGCGCCGCTGGTGCTGCCCGAACGGGGCGACGTCATGGTGCAGGTCGTCGTCGGCGATCCGGACACCGCCGGACGGCGTACCGTCGGCGTCTACTCCCGGTCACCCGGCGGCCGCTGGACCCTGCACGCCGACGGGCTGCTCGCCGCGGACGCCGCCGAACCCTCCGTCGACCTGGCCGCCTGGCCGCCGCCGGGCGCGACGCCGCTGGACACCGAGGGGGCGTACGAGCGGCTGCGCGGGCGGGGATACGCGTACGGGCCGACGTTCCAGGGGCTGCGGGCCGCCTGGGAACGCGACGACGAGCTGTACGCGGAGGTGGCCCTGCCCGACGAGGCGTACCCGGACGCCGCCCGGTTCGGCCTGCACCCGGCCCTGCTCGACGCCGCCATGCACGCCTCCCTGCTCCAGGATCACGACGGTTCCGGGGCGACCCTGCTGCCGTTCGCCTGGAACGGCGTGTCCCGGCACGCCGTCGGTGCCACCGCGCTGCGGCTGCGGATGGCCCCCACCGGCCCGGACAGTGTCACCCTCGCCGTCGCCGACCCGTCCGGGCAGCCGGTGCTCACCGTCGGTTCGCTGGTCTCCCGTCCGGTCTCCGCCGCTCAGCTCGACGGCGTCCGGGCCGGCCGCGACCAGGTGCTGCACCGGGTGCGCTGGCAGTCGGCGGTCACCCCGGACGCAGCGCCGGACCCGGCCCGCTGGGCGGTGCTGGGCGACGCCGCCGTGCCGGGGGTGCCGGCGTACGCCGATCTGGACGCGCTGGGCGCGGCGGTCGACGTACCGGAGGTGGTGCTGCTGCCGCTCGGTGCCGGCGACGGCGACGTGCCGGCGGCGGTGCGGGAGGTGACCGGGGCGGCGCTGTCGGCCGTGCGGGCCTGGCTGGCCGACGAGCGGTTCGCCCGCTCCCGGCTGGTCCTGCTCACCCGGGACGCCGTGGTCACCGGCCCCGACGACCGGGTGGCGCTGGACCAGGCGCCGGTCTGGGGTCTGGTCCGGGCGGCCCAGGCGGAGAACCCGGAGCGGTTCGTCCTCGCCGACACCGACGGCCGGCCGGAGTCCTCGGCCGCGCTGCCGGCGGCCCTCGCGGCCGGGGAGCCGGAGCTGGCGCTGCGCGCCGGACGGCTGTTCGTGCCCCGGCTCGTCCCGGTGACCGATGCCGCGCCGCCCGAAGCCGCGACCGGCCGGGCCGTGACCGACACCCCCGACGGCGCGACGACCAACGCTGCGACGACCGACGCTGCGACGACCGACGCCGGGACGACCGACGCCGGGACGACCGACGCCGAGACGGGCGACCACGCCCCGACCGGCGACCCGGCGACCGGCGGCCCGAGCGCCGGCACGGCGCTGATCACCGGGGGTACCGGCGGGCTCGGCGCGCTGGTGGCCCGGCACCTGGTCACGGCGCACGGCGTGCGGCACCTGGTGCTCACCAGCCGGCGCGGGTCCGCGGCCCCCGGCGCCGAGGCGCTGGTCACCGAGCTGACCGGGCTCGGTGCGACGGTGCGCGTGGCGGCCTGCGACGCCGCCGACCGGGACGCCCTCGCCGCCGTGCTGGCCGGCATCCCCGCCGCGCACCCGCTACGGATCGTGGTGCACGCCGCCGGGGTGGCCGACAATGGCGTCGCTGCCAGCCTCACCCCGGAACGGCTGGCCGTCACCCTCGCGCCCAAGGTGGACGGTGCCTGGCACCTGCACGAACTGACCCGCGAAGCCGACCTGACCGCGTTCGTGCTCTTCTCCTCCGCGGGCGGGCTGGTGCTCGCCGCCGGCCAGGCCGGCTACGCGGCGGCGAACGTCTTCCTCGACGCACTCGCCGAGCACCGGGCCGCGCAGGGGCTGCCGGCGACCTCGCTGGCGTACGGGCTGTGGGGCACCGACGCCGGTCTGGGCGCCGCGCTCAGCGACGCCGACCTGGAACGGATGGCCCGGCAGGGCTTCCCCGCGCTCACCGAGGCCGACGGGCTGGCCGCGTTCGACGCCGCGCTGCGGGACCGGCCGGTCACGCTCGCCCCGCTCCGGATCGACCCGGCCGCCGTGCGCACCGACGCCGGCATCCCCGCGCTGCTGCGCGCGCTGGTCCGCGCGCCCCGGCGGCTGCGCCGGGCCACCGACACCGCGACCGGCGCGACCGCCGGGCGGTTCGCCGGACTGTCCGGCCCCGATCGGGTACGCGCCCTGCGCGACCTGGTTCGCGCGCAGGTCGCCGCCGTCCTCGGGTACGACTCGGCCGAGGCGGTGGAGCCGGACCGGGCCTTCTCCGAGCTGGGCTTCGACTCGCTGTCGGCGGTGGAACTGCGCAACGCGCTCGGCGCGGCGACCGACCTGCGGCTGCCCGCCACGCTGATCTTCGATTACCCGACCGCCGACGCCGTCGCGGCGTACCTCGACTCGCTGCTCGGCGGCGGACAGTTCGAGGCCCCCACCCAGGCCGGGCCGCGCCCGGTGGACGAGCCGATCGCCATCGTCGGAATGAGCTGCCGCTTCCCCGGCGGGGTGGGCTCACCGGAGGAGCTGTGGCGGCTGGTAGCCGACGGGGTGGACGCGATCGCGCCGCTGCCCACCGACCGGGGCTGGGCCGACGACCTGTACCACCCCGAGCCGGGCCACCCCGGCCGCTGCTACGCCCGGGCCGGTGGCTTCCTGCCCGACGCCGCCGACTTCGACGCCGGTTTCTTCGGCATCAGCCCCAACGAGGCGTACGCGGTGGACCCGCAGCAGCGGCTGCTGCTCGAGTGCGCCTGGGAGGCGTTCGAGCGGGCCGGAATCGACCCGGGCACCCTCAAGGGCAGCCCCACCGGCGTCTTCGCGGGCCTGATGTACCACGACTACGGCTACGGCAGCTCCGCCGGCGGCAGCGCGGCGGCCGGTCGGGTGTCGTACGTGCTGGGCCTGGAGGGCCCGGCGGTGGCGGTGGACACCGCCTGCTCGTCGTCGCTGGTGGCGTTGCACCTGGCCGTGCAGGCGCTGCGGTCGGGGGAGTGCTCGCTGGCGCTGGCCGGTGGCGTGACCGTGATGGCCACCCCGGAGATCCTGATCGAGTTCTCCCGGCAGCGCGGCCTCTCCCTGGACGGCCGGTGCCGCTCCTTCGGGGCGGGCGCCGACGGCACCGGCTGGGCCGAGGGCGCGGGCTTCCTGCTGGTCGAGCGCCTGTCGGACGCCGAACGGCTCGGCCACCCGGTGCTGGCCGTGGTGCGCGGTTCCGCGGTGAACCAGGACGGTGCGTCGAACGGCTTCTTCGCCCCGAACGGCCCGTCGCAGCAGCGGGTGATCCGGGCGGCCCTGGCCTCGGCGGGGGTGCCGGCGTCCGAGGTGGACGTCGTTGAGGCGCACGGCACGGGTACGACCCTCGGCGATCCGATCGAGGCGCAGGCGCTGCTGGCCACGTACGGCCAGGAGCGGCCGGTGGAGCGTCCGCTCTGGTTGGGGTCGATCAAGTCGAACCTGGGGCACACCCAGGCCGCAGCCGGGGTCGCCGGTGTGATCAAGATGGTGCAGGCGATGCGGCACGGCCTGATGCCACCGACCCTGCATGCCGAGGAGCGCTCCCCGCAGGTCGACTGGTCGGCCGGGGCCGTCGAGCTGCTGACCCGGCCACGCGAGTGGCCGGTGAACGGACACCCGCGCCGGGCCGGCATCTCGTCGTTCGGCCTCTCCGGCACCAACGCCCACGTCATCCTCGAACAGGCCCCGCCGCCCCGGACCGCACCCGGAGAACCGGGGGCCGGGCCGGACGGGCCATTGCCCTGGCTGCTCTCCGCACGGTCGGAGGCGGCGCTGCAGGCGCAGGCCGCCCGGCTGCACCGGCACCTGTCGGGCTGGCCGGAGCTGCGGCTGCCGGACGTGGCGTACTCGCTGGCGACCGGGCGCGCCGCCCTGGAACAGCGGGCCGCCGTGCTGGGTGCCGACCGCGACGAACTCCTCGCCGGGCTGGCCACCCTCGCCGACGGCGGGGCGGCGGCGAGCGTGCTGTCCGGCCTGGCCCGGGGCGGCCGGCTGGCGGTGCTCTTCACCGGTCAGGGCGCGCAGCGTCTCGGCATGGGCCGTTCGTTGCACGCCGCCTTCCCGGTGTTCGCTGCTGCCTTCGACGCGGTGGCCGCGGAGCTGGATGTGCATCTGGATCGGCCGTTGCGGTCGGTGGTGTGGGGGGATGACGAGGAGCTGATCCGGCTCACCGGTTACGCGCAGGCCGGGCTGTTCGCGGTCGAGGTGGCCCTGTTCCGGCTGGTGGAGTCGTGGGGTGTGCGGCCGGAATTCGTGGCCGGGCACTCCATTGGTGAGCTGGCCGCCGCGCACGTCGCGGGGGTGTTGTCGCTGCCGGACGCGGCGAAGCTGGTGGCGGCGCGGGGCCGGTTGATGCAGGCGTTGCCCATCGGTGGGGCGATGGTCGCTGTGCAGGCGTCTGAGGAGGAGGTGCGGGCTGTCCTGGCGGGTCCGGATGCCTCTGTCTGGTCCTACCAATCTGATGACGTAGATGATTCAACCGCCGCCGGTGTGGACATCGCCGCCGTCAACGGCCCCCGATCCGTGGTCATCTCCGGCCCGGAAGCCGCCGTGCTCACGGTCGCGGACCACTTCACGATTCAGGGCCGTAAGACCACCCGGCTGCGGGTCAGCCACGCCTTCCACAGCCGGCTGATGGACCCGATGCTCGACGACTTCCGCACCGTCGCGGCAAGCCTGACCTACGCCGAGCCGAAGCTTCCGGTCTTGTCGAACCTGACCGGCGCCATCGCCGGCAGCGAGCTGACCGACCCCGACTACTGGGTGCGCCACGTCCGGGAGGCCGTCCGCTTCGCCGACGGCATCACCGCACTGCACCAGGCAGGCGCCACCACGTTCCTCGAACTCGGCCCCGACGCCGCCCTCACCCCCATGATCGAGAGCATCCTCACCGAGGACGCCACGATCATTCCCAGCCTGCGCCGCGGACACGACGAACACCGCCAAGCCCTCACCGCCCTGGCCAGGCTGCACGTCACCGGCACCACCGTCGACTGGACCACACTGCTCACCGGCACCCGCGTCGAGCTGCCCACCTACCCGTTCCAGCGACAGCGCTACTGGCGTCCGGAGCGGCCCGGCGGCGAGGGAAGCATCCCGGCCGGCCTCGCCGCGACCGAGCACCCGCTGCTCGGTACGTCGGTGGCCCTCGCCGACACCGACGGCGTGCTCTTCACCGGTCGGCTCTCCGTCGACGCCCAGCCCTGGCTCGCCGACCACGCCGTCGGCGACACCGTCCTCTTCCCCGGCACCGGCTTCGTCGAGCTGGCGGTCGCCGCAGGCGAGCGGACCGGCACCCCGGTGGTCGAGGAGCTGATCCTGCACGCCCCGCTGGTGCTTCCCGAGAACACGGCGGTCACCCTCCAGGTCGCCGTCGGCCCGCCCGACGACACCGGCTCCCGAACGCTCACGGTCCACTCCCGCGCCGGCGAGGCCGACCCGTGGACCCGGCACGCCGACGGCAGGATCGGCGCGGGCGGCACCGCGCCCGCCGTGGACCTGACCGCCTGGCCGCCGCCGGGCGCGACCCCCCTACCGACCGGCGACGCGTACGAGCGGATGGCCGAGCGGGGCTACGGCTACGGTCCGACCTTCCAGGGGTTGCGGGCCGCCTGGCAGCGCGGCGAGGAGCTGTACGCCGAGATCGCCCTGCCGGACGCCGCGCACGCCGACGCGGAGCAGTTCACGCTGCACCCGGCCCTGCTCGACGCCGCGCTGCACGTGCTCGGGCTCGCGGACGCCGACGCCGACGACCAGGGCGGCACCATGCTGCCGTTCTCCTGGAACGCGGTCACCGCGCACGCCGCCGGCGCCCGGGGGCTGCGGGTCGCGATCCGTCCGACCGGGCCCCGCGAGGTCTCGCTGGACCTGGCCGACCTCTCCGGCGCCCCGGTGGCCGGTGTGGGTTCGCTCGCCCTGCGGGAGGTCGCCGCGGAGCAGCTCCGCGCCGCCGCGCCGGGCCGGCAGGACGGCCTGTACCGGCTCGCCTGGACCCCCGCCGCCGACCTGCCCGTCACCGCCGACGCCACCGGGTGGGCCGTCATCGGCCGACCCGCCGACGACGACCGGCCAGCGCATCCCGCCGCGCTCGATGCCGACGCCGACCGAACGACGGCATCCACCGCTGTCAGTGACGGCGGCGATTCCGAGACGCTGCTCGCCGCGGCAGGTGGTGGCGGTGATTCCGGGCCGGTACTTGCCGCGGTGGGCGAGGGCGGTGATCCGGCGAGGACGTTCGCTGCGCTCGGCGGCGAATCCAGGGCGGTACTCGCCGGGCCCGACACCGGCCGGCCCACCACCTACCCCGATCTCGCCGCGCTCGGCGCTGCCGTGGACGCCGGCCTTCCGGCGCCGGCCGTGGTGCTCTTCCGGGTTCCCCGACCGGCCGCCACCGGCGCGGCCCAGCGCACCGGGCCGAACGACGCCGTCGACGTCCTGGCCGGCGTCCGGGGCTGCGTGGGGGAGGTGCTCGACCTGGTCCAGGGCTGGCTCGCCGACTCCCGCTTCACCGCCGCCCGGCTGGTCCTGATCACCGAGGGCGCGGTCGGCGCGGACGGGGCGGACGTGGCCCTGACCCAGGCGCCGGTCTGGGGGCTGGTCCGGGCGGCGCAGGCGGAGAACCCCGGCCGCTTCGTCCTGCTCGACACCGATCGGACCGCCGCAGCCCGGGACGCCCTCGGGCCCGCCCTGGCCACGGACGAGCCCGAACTGATGATCCGGGCCGGCCGGGTCCTGGTACCCCGACTGGTCCGCGAGCCGTACGCCCCCGCCGACACCCCGGCCGGGTTGGACCCCGACGGCACCGTGCTGGTCACCGGTGGCACCGGCGGGCTGGGCGCCCTGGTGGCCCGGCACCTCGCCGGGGCGTACGGGATCAGGCACCTGCTGCTGACCAGCCGGCGCGGGCCGGCGGCGCCCGGGGTGGACGAGCTCCGCGCCGAGCTGGCCGCACTCGGCGCCACCGCCGACGTGGTGGCCTGCGACGCCGGCGACCGCGAGCAGCTCGCGGCGCTGCTCGCCGCCGTTCCCGCCGAGCGCCCGCTGACCGCCGTGGTGCACGCGGCGGCGGTGGTGGACGACGGGGTGGTGGGCTCGCTGACGCGGGAGCGGATCGACGGGGTGCTGCGCCCCAAGGTGGACGCCGCCTGGCACCTGCACGAGCTGACCCGAGACGGCGGGCTGGCCGCGTTCGTGCTCTTCTCCAGCGCCGGCGGGCTGGTCCTCGCCGCCGGGCAGGGCGGGTACGCCACCGCGAACGTCTTCCTCGACGCGCTCGCCCAGCACCGGGTGGCGGCCGGCCTGCCCGCCACCTCGATCGCCTACGGGCTGTGGGGTACCGACGTCGGTCTGGGCGCCTGGCTCACCGAGGCGGACCTGCAACGGATGGCCCGGCAGGGGTTGCCCGCGCTGACCGTGCCGGAGGGGCTGGCCGCCCTGGACACCGCGCTGCGCAGTCCCCGCGCGACGCTGGTGCCGGTGAAGGTCGACGTGGCGGCGCTGCGCGCCCGCGCCGACGATCCGCCCGCGCTGCTGCGCGGCCTGCTGCCCCGGGTACGCCGGCGCAGCGCCGCCGCCGCGGTGGACCCGGAGTGGTTCGCCCGCCGGCTCGCCGGCCAGTCCCCGGCCGAACAGGAGCGCCAGGTCACCGAGCTGGTACGCGGCCACGCCGCCGCCGTGCTCGGCCACGACGGCCCGGAGGCGGTCGACCCCGAGCGGGACTTCCTCGAACTGGGCTTCGACTCGCTCGCCGCGGTGGAGCTGCGCAACCGGCTCAACGCGGCGACCGGGCTGCGGCTGGCGCCGATGGCGGTGTTCGACAACAAGAACCCCGCCGCGCTGGCCCGGCACCTGCGCGCCGAGCTGACCCCGGCCGACGGCGGCGCGCCCGCACCGGAGCCGGCCGGCGAGCCGGACACCCTCGCCGGGCTGTTCCGCGCCGCGGTGCTGGGCAACGAGGTGCTCAAGGGCTTCAACCTGCTGCGGGCGGTGGCCGACCTGCGCCCCCGGTTCACCTCCGCCGCCGACTTCGGGACGGTCCCGCCGGGCGTCACCATGGCCGACGGTCCGCAGGAGCCCGTGCTCATCGGGATCAGCACCCCGATGGCCACCGGCGGCCCGCACCAGCACGCCCGGCTGGCCGCCGCGTTCCGGGGCCGGCGCCCGATGATCTCGCTGACCAATCCGGGCTTCGTCGCCGGTGAGCGGCTGCCCGAATCGGTGGACGCGGTGGTCGACGTGCTCGCCGAGAGCGTCGTCCGGGCCGCCGCCGGGCGCCCGTTCGTCCTCATCGGCTACTCCTCGGGCGGGACGCTCGCCTACGCCACCGCCGGGCACCTGGAACGCACCCGGGGGGTACGCCCCGCCGGGGTGGTGCTGATGGACACCTACCGGGTCGACACCGACGACCGGGACCAGTCCCGGCTGATGGAGCAGCTCACCGTCGGGCTGGTCCAGGCCGACGCCCGCTTCGGGATGCTCAACAGCGCGGCGCTGTCGGGGATGAACCGCTACTTCGACCTGGTACCCCGGTTCCGGCTGGACCCGGTCGACGCCCCGGTGCTCTTCGTCGGCGCGGCCGAGCCTTTCCAGCCCGACGCGGCCGACGACGACGGCTCCTGGCAGGCCCGGCCCTGGGAGCCGGCACACGAGTACCGCACCGTCGCGGCCACCCACTTCACCATGATCGAGGACCACGCGGCGGTCGCCGCGCAGGTCGTCGAGGAGTGGCTCGGGGCGCTGCCCGCTAGGGGCTGATAGGGGTATGGACCGCCCGCGGCGATCCATAGTGTCTGCCACGGGAAGCGATCGACGCACGATAGGGAGCAACGGATGAGCACCGACGGCAGCTGGCAGCTGGACATCGAGAGCCCGCTCGGCAAGCAGAGCCTCTGGGTCGACCTGACCGCCGAGGGCGAGAAGCTGATCGGCAAGGCCCGGGCCAACGGCCAGGTCATCGACCCGGACATCATCGACGGCGAGCTGGTCGGCGACGTCGCCTCGTGGAAGATCAAGTGCCGTAAGCCGGTGCCGCTGACCATGAAGGTCACCGTCACCGTCAACGGCGACACCATGACCGGCAAGGCCAAGCCGGGCATGTTCGGCACCTTCCCGGTCACCGGCCGCCGCGTCTAGTGACCGCACCGACGACCAAGGGGACGGCGCCGTTCGGCGAATTCCGGACCTGGTACCGGGTCACGGGGGAGCTGTCGCCGGGGCGGACCGCGCTGGTGGTCGTGCACGGCGGCCCCGGCAGCACCCACGACTACCTGACCAGCCTCTCGGTGTTCGCCGACGGCGGCACTCCCGTCGTCCACTACGACCAGCTGGGCAACGGGGGCTCCACCCACCTGCCGGGCCGGCCGGCGGAGTTCTGGACCGTCCAGCTCTTCCTCGACGAGCTGGACAACCTCCTGCGCCACCTCGGGATCGCCGACAACTACGTGCTGTTCGGCCACTCCTGGGGCGGCCTGCTGGTGGCGAAGCACGCGGCGGCGGCGCCGGCCGGACTCAAGGGCCTGATCATCGCCGACGCCCCGGCGTCGTACCCGCTCTGGCTGGCGGCGATGGCCGAGCTGCGCGCCGCGCTGCCGCCCGGCGTCGACGAGACGCTGCGCCGGCACGAGGCGGCGGGCACCACCGACAGCGACGAGTACCACGCGGCCACCAAGGTCTTCTACGACCGGCACCTGTGCCGGCTCGACCCGTGGCCGCGCGACTACCAGGCCTCCTTCTACGAGCTCTACAACGACCCGACCGTGTACCTGGCGATGAACGGACCGAGCGAGTTCCACGTCATCGGGTCGCTGAAGGACTGGGGCGTCACCGACTGCCTCGCCGACATCAGGGTGCCGACCCTGGTCGTCTCGGGCCGCCACGACGAGGCCACCCCGGCCACCGTCCGGCCCTTCGTCGACCTCGTCCCGGACGCGCGGTGGGAGCTGTTCGACGACTCCAGCCACGTGCCGCACCTGGAGGAGCCGGAGCGGTTCCGCCAGACGGTGGGCGACTACCTCAAGACCGTCGCGCAGGTGTGAAGAAGGACATCGCCATGACGTTCCCCGCCGACACCCTGGACCAGTTCGTGCTCGGCCCCGCCGCCCGCACCCCCGACAAGCCGGCGGTGGTCGAGCGGGCCGGCGGGGCGCTGGTGACCGTCACGTACGGCGAGCTGGCCCGCGCGGTCGACGCGCGGGCCGCCGCGCTGGCCGAGGCGGGCGTGGGCACCGGCGACCGCGTCGTCATCGAGTCGCAGACCTCCGCCGCCGCCATCGCGGTGCTGCTCGCCTGCTCCCGCCTCGGCGCGGCCTTCATCCCGGTCGACCCGGACACCCCGGACCTGCGGGTACGGGCCATCGTCGAGGCGACCGACCCGGTGCTGCACGTCCGGCCCGCCGGCCGCCCGGCCCGCGAACTGCCGGCGGCCACCGCCGTCGCCGAGTTCAGCGCCGACGGGCTGGTCGCCCCTGCGGGCAAGCCCCGGCAGCGCCGCCGGCGCGCGGTGGTCGGCACCGACCCGGCGTACCTGATCTTCACCTCCGGGACCACCGGGCAGCCGAAGGGCGTGGTGCTCAGCCACCACGCCGCGCTGGCCTTCTACCGGGGCGCCCAGCGCTTCGGCGTGGTGGCCGCCGACGACGTGGTGGCCAGCACCTCGCCGCTGGCCTTCGACGTCTCCCTCTTCGACCTCGGGGTCACCCTGGGCAGCGGGGCGACCCTCGCGCCGGTGCCCCGCGAGTTCCTGAGCTTCCCGCGCCGGCTGCTCGGCTTCCTCGCCGACGCCGGTGCGACCGTGGTGCACGGCGTGCCGTCGCTGTGGCGACCGCTGCTGCGCCACGAGCCGGACGGCCTGGCCGCCCTGGACCGGCTGCGCGGCATCCTCTTCGCCGGGGAGAACTTCCCCCTGGCCGAGCTGCGCCGGCTGCGCGAGCTGCACCCGGGACTGCGGGTGGTCAACGCGTTCGGCGCGACCGAGACGGTGGCGTGCTCCTTCGCCGAGGTGCCCGACCCGATCCCCGCGGACGCCGAGCGGCTCTCGATCGGCGACGGCTACCCGGGCGCCGAGCTGCTGCTGGTCGACTCCGACGGCAGCGTGGTCGACGCGCCCGGCGCGGTCGGCGAGATCCACGTCCGCTGCCCGTCGCTGTTCAGCGGCTACTGGGACGACCCGGCGGCCACCCGGCAGGTGCTGGTCCCCGACCCGCTGGAGCCGCGTTCCGGGCAGCTCGTCTACCGCTCCGGCGACCTGGCGTACCGGGGGACCGAGGGGGAACTCTACTTCTGCGGGCGGACCGACTCGATGGTGAAGATCCGGGGCAACCGGATCGAGCTGGGCGAGGTGGAACGCCGGCTGCTGGATCATCCGGCGGTCGGCGCGGCGGTGGCGCTGGCCGCCCCCGCGGCCGACGGCGAGCCGAGCCTGCACGCCTTCGTGGTGCCCCGGGAGGGCGCCACCGTCGCCGCCGCCGAGCTGGTCGAGCGGTGCCGGCGCAGCATGCCGGCGTACATGGTCCCGGCGCGGTTCCACTTCCTGACCGAGCTGCCGCTGACCGCCAACGGCAAGGCGAACCGGACCGCGCTGGCCCGGCTGGCCGGCGCGGCCCGGTAGGCCGCCGGAGTCACCCCACCAGGGTCCGCTGGCGCGGCCGGGGCCGCAGCGCGAGCGCCGGGGTCAGGGTCAGCACGTCGAACGGTCGCCGCGCCGCGTCCACCCGGCCCCAGAGCCCGTCCGGCCCGGAGACGCAGAGCCGGGACACCCCGTGCGCGCGCAGCGTCTCCAGCGCCCCGGGCCAGCGCACCTGCCGGACGATCCCGTCCAGCAGCAGCCGGCGCACCTGCTCGCCCCGGGTCAGCACCGCGCCGTCGTGGTCGGAGACCAGCGGCAGCCGGGGGTCGGTGAACGGCAGCCCGGCGACCAGTTCCCGCTCCACGGTCGCCCGCAGCGGGGCGAAGGCGCCCGAGTGCATCGGCGGGCTCATCGTGTACAGCGGCAGGCCACCCCGCGCCCGCACCGCCGCCTGGAGCCACTCCAGGCGGTGCCGGCGTACCGACAGCATCCAGAAGTCGTCGTCGACGTGGCAGGCCGTCTCGTACCACTCGCCGGCCTCGTCCAGTTCGCCGAGGATCTCGGCCAGCCGGGCCCGGGGCGTACGGGCGAACGACTGGGTGACCACGTCGCTGTGCGCGTGCGCGAAGTACTCCGCCAGGTGCCGGTTCCAGCCGACGGTGAGCCGTACCGCGTCGGGGAAGCTGAGCGCCCCCGCGTAGACGGCGGCCGGGGTGCCGCCGAAGCTCGGCCCGACGACGATGTCCGGCCGGACGTCCAGCGCGTCCTCCGCCCAGTACGCCAACGCCAGGCAGACCACCAGGAACGCCACCCGCTCGCTCTCCGAGTAGCCGCCCTCGGCCTGCCGGTAGCGGTCCACCACCGACCAGCCGAGCGTCTCGTCGGCCTCGGCGGTCAGCCGCCGCGCCTCCGGGTTGATCAGCAGGAAGCGCCCGACCTGCGCGAACGAGCTGGGGCTGATGCCGGGGAAGACCACGGCGGTGGCACCGGCGCCCTGCTGCGGTGCGGCGCCGTCCCGGCCGGGGGCGGTCACAGCAGGACCTCCGACCGGTACGCCGGCGACGCGGCCAGGATCTGGCCGGCGATCGCCTCGACGTGGTCGGTGATGGTGACGTCCCGGTCGAGGTAGGGGACCAGCTCGCGGGTCCGCTCGTAGAGTTCCCGGGTGACCGGGGAGAGCCCCTCGTTGCCCCGGATGTCGACCGCCTGGGCGGCGCAGAGCAGCTCGAAGGCGACCACGTAGGTGGCGTTGGCAAGCACCTCCCGGGCCCGGCGGGCGGCCACGAAGCCGAACGAGACGATGTCCTGGAAGTCGCCGGTGCTGGTCAGCGACTGCACGGACATCGGCACCGCCATGGCCCGGGTCTCGGCGGTCAGCGAGGCGGTCATGAACTGCCCGCCCATCAGGCCGAGCCGCAGGCCCGGGTTCTCCCGGCACAGGAACGCCGGCAGGCCGTTGCTGTTGCTCTTGTCGAGGAACCGGTCGATCCGCCGGTTGGCCAGGTTGGTCAGGGTGGTCAGCGAGATGACCAGGTGATCCATCGCCATCGCCACGTACTGGCCGTGGAAGTGCCCGTTGTGGAACACGTCGTTCTCGTCCGGCACCACCAGCGGGTTGTCGTTGGACGAGTTGAGTTCGGCCTCCAGCGTCTCGCCGATGCGCAGGAAGCTGTCCAGCACCGGCCCGAGGATCTGGGGGGTGCAGCGGATCGAGTACGCGTCCTCGATGGGCTGCGAGCCGGCCTTGGCCGAGGAGTCCATCTCGGCGGCCAGCGCCGCCTCGGTCTCCTGCTCGTTCACGGCCAGGGTGGACTCCTGCAGGGTGCGCCAGAGCCGAGCGGCGATCTCCCGCTGGCCCTTGTGCGGCTTCAGCTCGTGCACCCGCGGGTCGAAGGGCTTGGTCATCCCACGCAGCCCCTCCACGGAGAGCGCCGAGACCGTCAGGTACGTCTCCAGCAGCCGGCTGGCCTGCGCGAAGACCAGGCTGCCGAGGCCGACCATGCCGGAGGTGCCGTTGATCAGCGCCAGCCCCTCCTTGAAGCTGAGCGTCATCGGCTCGATGCCGGCCAGCCGCAGCGCCTCGGCGCCGGGCATCGTCTCGCCCCGGTAGCGGGCGCGCCACTGGCCGACGCAGACCAGCGCGATCGCGGCGAGCGGACCGAGGTCGCCGCTGGTGCCCAGCGATCCCTTCTCCGGCACGCACGGGATGATCCCCGCGTTGTGCACGGCGATCAGCTTCTCCAGGTTCTGCGGCGAGATCGCCGAGTTGCCCCGGGCCAGCGACACGATCCGGGAGAGCATGACCGCCCGGACGGTCCGGTCGTCGAGGTACTGCCCGACATTGGTGGCCACCGCGTTGATCAGGTTCTCCTGGAGCTGCTGGGCCATGGTGACCGGCACCAGCCAGTCGACGAAGCCGCCCATGCTGGTGTTGACGCCGTAGATCACCCGGCCCTCGTCGACGAAGCGCTCCAGCGTCTCCCGGGAGGTCTGGACGCGTTGCCAGACCTTGTCGTCGAGGGCGACCGGCACCGAGTGCGTGGCCGCCGCCTCCAGTTGCTCCAGCCGGACCCACTGGTCGGCTGCCACAGTGAATTCCACGAGATCGAACCCCCTCCGCGGGACGGATGTCAGCGTTGTCCGCGTCGGGTCGGACGATCGGGCAGCGTGGTCTCGCACTGCCTGTGAGCAGGTGCCCCGTGGAACCCGACGGGTGCGCAGGGTCAGTCAAGCCGCCACCGTCGCGGGTGGACCAGACCGGGCGTACCCCTAGAAGGGCGCGACCGGCCCCTAACCCGGGCCCGGCCCGGACCCCTTGCCCCGCCGCGCGCCTCGGCCCGGGGGAGGGCCTTCCCCCTGGTGGGGGAGGCCCGGACCGCCGGGCGCTCGTAGCGTCACCGGCATGGACTCGACAGGGGCCGCCGTGCCCGCCGCGCGCACCGGCGGTGGGCGCTGATGCTGGTGCGGACCACGACCCTGGTACGCCGGCCGCCGGAGGCGGTCTGGCCGCTGCTCTGCGACTCGCGGATCACTCGACGCCCCGCTGCCCGGTGTTCCGGCTCGGCGCGCCCACCCCGGTCGAGTGCTTCCTGTCGGCGGGGCCCGGTGCGGTGGGCGCGCCCCGGCAGTGCGTCTCCGACCGGGGCGTGGTGTACCAGCGGATCACCGAATGGTCGCCGCCGGCCCGGCTGGCTTTCCGGATGGAGCTCACCGACCTGCCCTTCGCCTCCTGCGTCAGCGCGATGAGCGACACCTTCGAGCTGACGCCGGCGGCCGGCGGGCGGGCCACCCAGCTGACCCGCAGCACCCGGGTCGACGTGCGCGGCCGGCTGCGCTGGGCGCGCGCCGTCGCCGTGTGGATTGGGCTCAAGGCGGTGCACCGGTTCGTGTTCGGCGACTGGCGACGCTGAACCCGTGCCCGTCAGCTCCCCGGGGCCTGCTCACCTCCGGCGGCGCGGTGGGCCGCGGCGAGGCGTTTCGGTGCGCGGGCGTACCAGGCGTCCAGCACCAGCTCCGTCAGCTCCGGCACGCTGATCCGGTCCAGCCGGACCAGCACCGCCGGGTAGCCGTCGAAGTGCGGGGTGGTGAAGTAGACCGCCGGGTCGTCGGCGAGCAGCGCCTCCTTGGCGCCCAGATCGGGCAGCTGCGCGCCGAGGATCGGACCGTCGGGAGCGGCGTCGCCGAGGGCTTCGTGGTCGGCCCGGCGCAGCGGCCGTTCCCACACGAACGGCTTGTCGCGTACGCGCCAGGCGGGCGCGCCGTCGTAGGACGGCCGCTCCGTCGTCTCCGGCAGGGCGAGCGCGAGCCGGCGTACGTCGTCCCAGGTGGCCACCGTCCGACCATACGACCGGCACGCCCCCGGCAAAAGGACCCCCGCCCCCCACAGCCGCGTTGATCAAGAGGTTTGCGTCAGGATTCGGCCCCGGGAAGACCAAAACCTCTTGATCACGGGACCAGGGG